>NZ_NPIZ01000054.1:0-77706 GCF_002251185.1 Prevotella sp. P5-126 | reverse complement strand
TTATTCCCATAATGAATAACATGCGAAAAAACAATAGCAGGGTATTTTTAGCTATACGTTTGTTATTAATTTGATTATTTGTCATTAGAGTAAGCGGTCATTTAAGAACGTTAGCCAAGATAAAATATTATTTTTATTTTTTATTAAGAGAAATAGGGTGTGGTTATACCCATTTTGACACAGTTGATGGCTGCCACTTGTTGAGCAAGCAGTTGTAAGCACTCAATGCCTTTCACCTCATTTAGAATGAGGCGTTTAGCAGAGTGAAAAAGTTCATTTTTAACATTTCTGATGATTATGCCAGCTTGATTGCCCATGGTACGAGCGTCTCATAGTTGGTGTTGCTTCCGAAGGATACGGCATTCTTTCTGTGTACAGTAAACGGCCTGATGGCACGTTCGGCGGCAAGGTTGTCCATATCGTATAAAGAATATTGATACTCCATTGAGAACTCCTTCTTTATTTACGCAAGACTCTGCTTATACCATTCAAACAATTTGTTCACACCTTCATCAATCTCCACCTTATGAGTCCATCCGAGGGAATGGAGCTTCGATACATCAATCAGCTTGCGCATTGTGCCATCTGGCTTCGATGAGTCAAACTCGACAACTCCTTCAAATCCAACGGCTTTCACCACTAGTTCCGACAACTCGCGAATGGTCAGTTCCTTGCCAGTTCCCACATTGATGTGGCAATTTCTTATCTCGCCGAGCGACGGGATAGCTCCGCCTCGTCCTTCGCTGTTGTTGCGGTCAACGGCTCCATCTGCCTTGGCTCCGTAGAACACGGATGAATATTTCTCGATACCGATGATGTCCTTGAAATCAACATTGAGAAGCACGTGAACGCTGGCATCGGCCATATCCTCGCTCCACAGGAATTCGCGCAGCGGTTTGCCCGTTCCCCACAGTACCACCTTGTTGTCGTAGATGCCATAGAATTCCAGAGCCTTGAGTATGCGCTCATGCGGATTGCTTCCGTCCACATTTCCCTCGCCGATGATAGCCTTGAGTTTTTCGTCGGGATTCATCGGTCGCTTGTTCATGTCGTTCTCGATAGCCGTCCAGTTGCCGTCGTGAATGAGTTTTGCAAGATAAATCTTGCGCATCATTGCCGGCATCACGTGAGAGTTTTCGAGATGGAAATTGTCGTTCGGACCATAGAGATTTGTTGGCATCACTGCTATGTAATTCGTGCCATACTGCAAGTTGTAGCTCTCGCACATCTTCAGTCCGGCGATTTTCGCTATGGCATATTCCTCATTGGTATATTCCAGTGGCGAGGTGAGCAGTGCGTCTTCCCTCATTGGCTGCGGAGCGTTCTTCGGATAGATACACGTCGAACCAAGGAAGAGCAGTTTTTTCACTCCGTGTGAATAAGCGTTGCTGATGACATTGCATTGCATTTTCATGTTCTGCATGATGAAGTCGGCACGATAGAGCGAGTTGGCCATGATGCCTCCCACGAAAGCCGCAGCAAGTACCACAGCGTCGGGCTTTTCGGTGTCGAAGAACTCCTTCACAGCGTTCTGGTCGGTGAGGTCGAGTTCGCTATGACTTCTTCCCACCAAGTTGTTATATCCTCTTGCCTTGAGGTTATTCCAGATGGCAGAACCCACGAGTCCGCGGTGTCCTGCCACATATATCTTACTGTCTTTACTTAATGACATAGTTTACATTTACTTGACAATTCCCTTTTCGAGATATTCAGCGAGGTTGGTGCGCATTACGCTTGCCACATGGTCGGCAGCCACTTTATGCATGTCGTGGTTGACCATGATGCGTACGAGTTCCTCGAAACTTGTGGTTTGTGGATTCCATCCCAGCTCTTTCTTAGCCTTTGTCGGGTCGCCCCAGAGGTTGACCACATCGGTGGGACGATAGAAGTCTTCGCTTACGGCTACCACAACCTTGCCGGTCTTCACGTCGATACCCTTCTCGTTGATGCCTTCGCCTTCCCAGCTCAGTTCGATGCCAGCATACTGGAACGCGAGAGTGGCAAACTCACGCACTGTGTGCTGCACGCCAGTAGCGATGACGAAGTCCTCTGGTGTGTCGTGCTGCAGAATGAGCCACATACACTCCACATAATCCTTGGCATATCCCCAGTCGCGCAGCGAGTCGAGATTGCCAAGATAGAGACAATCCTGCTTGCCCTGAGCAATGCGAGCGGCAGCAAGAGTAATCTTTCGTGTCACGAAAGTCTCGCCACGGCGCTCAGACTCATGGTTGAAGAGAATACCAGAGCAGCAGAACATATTATATGCCTCGCGATATTCCTTTACAATCCAGAATCCATACTGCTTTGCGACTGCGTATGGAGAATAGGGATGGAACGGAGTATTCTCATTCTGCGGCACTTCCTCCACCTTGCCATAGAGCTCAGATGTGGAAGCCTGATAGATGCGGCAGTTTTCGGTGAGACCGAGCTGTCGCACAGCCTCAAGTACACGGAGCACGCCAACAGCATCGACATCGGCGGTAAACTCAGGCGAGTCGAAGCTCACCTGAACATGGCTCTGTGCGGCGAGGTTGTAGATTTCGTTGGGTCGAACCTTGCCGATGACTCCGAGAATGCTCATTGAGTCGCCGAGGTCGGCATAATGCAGATGGAAATTGGGTTTTCCCTCAAGATGCGCGATGCGCTCGCGGAAGTCAACCGACGAGCGGCGGATAGTGCCATGCACCTCGTAGCCTTTTTCCAACAAAAACTCTGCCAAGTACGAACCGTCTTGACCTGTGATACCAGTAATTAATGCTTTTTTCATTATAAAATTTGTTGTTAAGTAAGTATTCAATTTAGGGATCACGTTCTTTCTTCTACGCTCGCCGGTAGCGAGCGGAGGGGAAGAGAATGGGGCATGGGTGATAGGGCTTGCGCCCTATCCTATGTTATGTCGCCCTTGCAGGGCTTGGCTGCATAAGGCTATTGTTTTAAATATCTTTTGATATGATTTGCCATATTGCGCTGACCATGGGCACTGAGGTGTATGTTGTCGCGGAAATCGGAGGCGGTGAGACCTAAGTCGAGATCCTTGATGATGGGGACGTTGTTGGCTGCACACCATGCGATTATCTCGTCGCCCTGTTCGTTGTATTTGCCAGCGGTAAGTTCAGTTTGCTCGGCATGGAGATAGACAACCATGGGGATATGGGCGCTGTCGCACATGGCCTTTAGTTGGGCAAAACCGGGATTGAATGGTTTGCCGTCCTTGCGGATGCCTGACTCGGAAAGGACCTTCTGGTCGGGGTCTTTCTGGGAGGATGGCATGAGGCGAGGAAGGACGTAGCGGACGAGTACCTCAACAGTGGCACAACAGAACTGCTTGGAAGGATAGCTGGGATGGACATCG
Organism: Prevotella sp. P5-126; assembly: GCF_002251185.1. Taxonomy (NCBI): domain Bacteria; kingdom Pseudomonadati; phylum Bacteroidota; class Bacteroidia; order Bacteroidales; family Prevotellaceae; genus Prevotella; species Prevotella sp. P5-126. The sequence goes on along the minus strand of NZ_NPIZ01000054.1, from coordinate 74,351 downwards.
ACAACGGGTTCGTGATTGATGTTGTCGTGGGCATCATGGCTGCTTACTTGCAAGAAGAGTGCCTCGGCATTGAAGAGTCCGTAGTGGCGAAGGAAGGCAGCGCAGTTGTCGGGTCCCCAGCTGCCTGCTGAGATGTTGAGCATCTGTATGCCTGTCTCTTGGGTGATGAGGGATGTGGCAAGGCTGTCCTGGTCGGTTTGTGCGCCTCCGAAGAGGACACTGTCTCCGAGTCCGAGGATGTGTCGCTTTGTGGAATCGACTTCATCGCAGCGCATTCCGTAGGCATTGATGTAGAATCGGTTGCCGAGGCGGTAGCCGCTCTGGTTGGGTGTGGTCATGTATTCCCATTCATCACTTGCCGTATAGAGTGGCATTTGGCCAAAGCCGGCTATTCTTAATGAAATCTCAATTATCAGGAGGAACAATAATGCCCCTCCCAACAGTAAAATCAATTTACGTCGGGATGATGTTTTCATATTTATTTTTTTATGTTAGAAAAAGCATAGGCCGCAGACGGAGGAAGTTATGGACCTCCGTGTATGCAACTTTTTTTTTAGGGGGTGCGGCCTATGCGATTATAGGATTTTTTCGAAAACTCCCCCGTCCCCTCTTAACCTGAAGAGGGGCTCCACCTTCCCTCCTAAATACTTTGGCTTCGCCGAAGTCCTTCACGCTCGGCAATGTTCAAATGCATTTGACATTGCTCTCGCTTAATCAGGACTTTCCCCTCCTCAGGAGTGGAGGACTTAAAGCCTGGCCGGCCGGGCCTGTACTCGCAAACAAGCTCGCGCCCCTTCGGGGTTGCTCGTGGTGTTTAACGCAATAGAATTGCGATTGTTTATGCGCCGAGGGCGCGGCTGACGCACTGATTGATGACTGTGATGCTCTTTGCCCCTTTACTCATCACCTATCAAAGCAATTTGCACCAAATCTGCTAATTTATGTGCAAATTCAGAAGTGGCCTTTACTGAGTGTTTATTTATCAGCATATAATAACCATCACTCATCGAAGCCATAAATCATATAATTATATCATAAACTGGAATGGATAACTTATGCCTCTCTGCTTTAGATACCTTAACTACCCCTGGGGTGGCATCGAAATAATCCACAGGATAACGCCTCTTTCCGTTAGGCATAATAACCTCTGTAACACGACGATAAAGAAGTATTCCCTCGTCTGTCACGACCTTCGTTATTTTTCTTTCAGCTTTACCCATATCGTAAACGTTTTTAATTTATCTTTTATTCTTATAAAACATATCAGAATGAGTACCAGTCGTTACCATTATTTTGCCATTTTATTTCAATAAATCTCGGAACATTTCATCAGAACTGGAATATGATGTAACATTTCCTTTCTTTATATCCTCCATGCCTGCTTTATAAGATGCACTTTGTAATATCTGATTATCCGGATTAGAGGTTACAATTAACTGAGACTGGCTATTATATGTTAATGTATTCATTGTCTAACAAATATTTTAAAATTAATCACGGTGCAAAGATACGTATTATTTTTGAATCTTTCGAAAACTCCCCCGTCCCCTCTTAACCTGAAGAGGGGCTCCACCGCTTTCCCCTAAATCCCCTTTCCCCTCAGGGTACAGGGGACTTAAAGCCTGGCCGGCCGGGCCTGTACTCGCAAACAAGCGCACGCCCTAAAGGGTTGCTCGTGATTATCTACGCAATAGAATTGCGAGTGTTTATGCGCCGAGGGCGCGGCTGACGCGTAATAGGCTATACAATGGGCGGTCTATTCTACTGTTACACTTTTGGCCAAGTTTCGGGGCATATCTACATTCAATCCTTTCTTCACTGCCACATGATATGCCAACATCTGCATCGGTATGACACTTAGCAAGGGAACAAGACAATTCAATGTGTTCGGTACTTCTACCACTTGCTCTGAGATCTTCTTGACATCCTCGTCGCCTTCTGTCACAACAGCAAAAATGCGACCGTTACGGCTCTGGACTTCCTGCATGTTGGAGATTATCTTATGATATAGCTTGTGATGTGTCGCCAAGAACACTATTGGCATTTCTTCATCAACAAGGGCGATAGGACCATGTTTCATCTCGGCAGCGGGATAACCCTCTGCATGGATATAACTAATCTCCTTCAGTTTCAATGCTCCTTCAAGGGCTACTGGATAGTTATAGCCTCGGCCAAGATAGAGGAAGTTACGGGCGTAGGTGAACATCGACGACAGGTTTTCTACCGTATCGTTTTGCTCCAACACCTTTTCCATCTTTTGCGGTATCTGAGTCAATTCATGACATGTGGTTTGGAACTCTTCTTCCGAAATAGATCCAATGGCATTTGCCAATGCTAATGAAAGCATGGTCAATACTGTTACCTGACCGGTAAACGCCTTTGTACTGGCTACGCCTATCTCAGGTCCTACGTGGATATATATTCCTGTATCTGATTCTCTGGCAATACTGCTACCAACGCCATTGACTATGCCGAACACCAACGCTCCTTGTTGTTTTGCCAGTTGGATGGCGGCAAGAGTGTCTGCCGTCTCTCCGCTTTGGCTAATGGCAATCACCACATCGTCCTTTTCTATCACAGGATTGCGATAGCGGAACTCACTGGCATATTCCACCTCCACTCTTATTCGCCACATGTCCTCGATGAGTTGTTTGCCGATGAGTCCGGCATGCCATGACGTTCCACAGGCTACGATGATGATATGTCGGGCGCGAAGGAGTTTGGCTTTGAAATTTGTAAGTGCCGAGAGCTTTATCTCGTAAAGGCCATCCTCTCTCCTGATAATCCTGCCTCGCATAGTATTCTCGATACAATGAGGCTGCTCGAATATCTCTTTGAGCATGAAATGGGGATAGCCGCCTTTGCTCAGTGCTGATATGTCAAGATCCACGTCCTTGATGGTGATGTCGGCAGATGTCTCGTCGAGATCGGTTATCTCTATATCCTTACCAATATTGATGTCTGCTATCTGCTCATCCTCCAAGTATATCACTTTTCGGGTATATTCCACCAGGGGCGTAGCATCGCTTCCTACAAAGAACTCGGTGTTGTCATTGCTTAATCCGATTACCAACGGCGAAGCCTTACGTGCAGCCACAAGGTGGTTGGAGTTTGATTTCTCCATAACCACGATAGCATAAGCACCAATGCTATATCGCCCGACATTGAAACATGGGGATGGGCATTTGTCTCTGACGGTTCGCCATGAGTTGCCCATCGGGTATGTCCGATGCCGGTAGTCAGAGTATTCTGCTGTGATTCAGAAGACAATGCAGCATCTACCTTTTCTTCAAGGTTTGCCACCTTGCCTTTTGCCTTAAATACTTTGATTTCGTTGCAGCCTGATCCTAACAGGGCAATACCAGCGCTATCGTATCCACGATACTCGAGCTGATGAAGTCCCTTAAAGTATAGGGGCTGCTTCCTTATTTCCTATATATCCTACTATTCCACACATATTCAAAAACTATAGAATTTTATTCGGAGTAATATGACTTGGAACCGTAGCCGTAGGCATAACCGTAGTGGTAGCCATAACGGTAGCCATAGCGACAGCTGTAGCGACCTCCTGACGACTGGGTGCCATTGAGGATGAGCGAGAGATTCTTGAAACGACGGGTGTCGTAGATGTTCTGTAGCTCGGTGAGCATGCTGCGCTCAAGGAGTCCGGCACGCACGACAAAGAGGAGAACAGATCACCAGGGCGGAGAATTGCAGGACTGCAAAATCAACATTTTAATAGAATAGAAGGTGATCTGTGCGATAGAAATCTTCAAAACATCAGCGCTACGTCTTCCGGAATTTGTTTTTTGTGGACAATGGCTTCCCATGAGGACAGGCTATGGGTGTCTGTCCCCTTAAACTGATAATACATGTTCTCCAACAGCCACTTGGCCTTTCGCTTAGCGTCTGCACCATAGGCTCCCACCAAGGAGGGCAGGTTGAGCTGGAAGGCTACATTCATGCGTTTCAGCTGTTCGTAATCCTTCGGCTCCATATAGACGTACCGCTCTGGGTGCGCCAGTACGGGGACATAGCCTTTTGATTTGATACGAAGCAGGATGTTGTGCAAGCCGTAGGGCGGATTGAAGTAGGATGTCTCTACCAGCAGGTGCTTGCCTTCCTTGCCCAACGGCAATAGGTCGCCCTGCGCCAGACGTTCCTCGAACAGGTTGTCGAGCATGTTCTCAGAGGCCAAGCGCAGGATGATGGGACCCTTGTAGGCTGACTTCAGTTCTGCATACCGGGTGCGCAACATAGCGGTGCTGTTGGGGATGTCCTCCATGATATGAGGAGTAAGCCAGACCTCCTTGACCCTGAACTGCTCGTAGGAAGCCAGTATCCGTAGGGCTTCTTCCATGGTCTGCACACCATCATCCACACCGGGTAGAAGATGGCAATGCCAGTCGGTAAACCGTTCAAGAATACCGCTGCTGGCAATGCTATATTTTTTGCTAAATAGCCACACGGTTAAATTTATAATTAATCAGCTGACAACCATCCATTTACCCCCCCCGTTTCTCCTTGGAGCCATAGTAAGAGGCATGTCCGTAATGATAGCCGTAGCGGTAGCCGTAACGGTAACCATAGCGGTAGCTGTAACGGCCGCCGGTGCTCTCCGTGCCATTAAGAATGAGGGACAGGTTCTTGAAACGCTTCTCTTGATAGATGCTTTCCAGCTCGGGAAGCATGGAGCGGTCGAGCAGTCCGGCACGGATGACGAAGAAAGTGCGGTCGGCTATCTTTTCCAATATCTGGGCGTCCGCCACGATGTCGATAGGAGGGCAGTCGATGAACACGTAGTCGTATTCACTGCGTAGCTGCTCTATAAGGGTTTCCATCCTTCCGTTCTCCAATAGTTCGGTGGGGTTGGGCGGAACTTTGCCGATAGGAAGAATATGGAAGTTCTCATATTTGTTATCGTAGGCAATCAGTCTCTTCCAGTCATCCGTCATTCCGCTCAAATAGTCGCTTAATCCTGTCTCAGGCGAATCAACATAGGAGGAGGTGGAACCGTGACGAAGGTCACCGTCAATTACCAGCACACGCTTCTGCTTGATGGCAAAGCTCATGGCGATGTTCATGGTCAGGAATGTCTTTCCGCTGCCCGGATTGAAGGAGGTGATGACAAAGATATTCTGGTTCTTTTGTGGTGCCACCATAAAGTCCATGTTGGAACGCAGCACACGGAAGGCCTCGTTGATCACATTGCGGTTGCCTTCTTTCACTACCATGGTTTTCGTATCAAGCTTGACCATGCGGCGGATAAACCATTTACGCTTGTACGAGAAGTATTGCGGGATTTCACCGATGATGGGCACAGTGAGGCACTCAAGGTCTTTCCTGCCACGGACTACCGTATTGGTGTTCTCGCGGATAACGATGATGACAACGGGTATCAGGAGACCCAAGGCGAATGCCACAAGCAGGATGTTTTTCTTGATAGGGGCTGTAGGCAGCATGCTGCCGTCGGGCTGGGAGATGATACGGGTGTTGTAGGCGGTGAATGCCTGCGAAAGCTCGTTCTCCTCACGCTTCTGCAGCAGATAAAGGTAAAGCGACTCCTTTACTTTCTGCTGACGTTCCACACTGAGCAGGTATTTTGCCTGCTTGGGGTTGGAGGCTATCTGTGAGGTGGCCTGTCCGCCATAGCTCTGCTGACTTCTGATTTGTGCCTCCAATGCTACCACCTGGTTGTCGATAGACGAGACAAGGGCTTTGCGCATGGAAGCCAAGGAGGCATCCATCTCGACAACCAATGGGTTCTTGTCGCTACTCTTCGATACCAGATTGTTGCGCTCCAACAGTTGGTTGTTGTATTCTGTAATCTGAGAGCCGATATTGGCGTTGTCAATGCCCGAGTTGGCAGGAAGGAGCTGGAAACGGTTAGTCTCGCTCGTCAGGTAGTTGCGGATATACCGTGCCATGTAGGTCTGGTTGTTCAACGACTTAATGGCGGCATTTGCTTCGCTGGCCTGTGCCATGTACATATTGGCGGCTGCCTGCACATCGGGCAGCAGGTGCTGGCTCTTGTAGGAAGAAATATCGTTATCCACATTGCCCAGCTCGCCTTCTATCACACCGAGTCGCTCATTGATGAACATGCTGGTACTGACGGCTATCTGGTTCTTGTCCTTCACCCAGTTCTCATTATAGACGGATATGAGGGTATTGAGGACTTCTTCGGCACGCTGGATGCTGACATCCTGGAAGGAGAGGGAGATGATGTTGGATTTCTCGTCGTCCTGCGACACGGTGAGCCGGGAAGAGGCACCGGCAACGGCTTCCTTAAGCGTGGAGCGGAGCACCTCAACGTCTGCCTCCTGTCCTTTCCGGTAATGGGCGGTGGCTGTAACTGACATCTTGCCAAACGGACTTTGGACGGTGTCGCCCAACTTGCCTTTCACCTCTCCCCCGACGTGTTCTCCGTTTCGGGTAAGTTCGTAGAGGGTGTAGCGCCCGTTAGTGCCCAGATGCAGACGGAAAGACGCTGATTGATTGTCGGGGAAGTCGGCGAACGACACAGCCACTGGCAGCTGATCGCCATAGATGGTGACCTTGTGGAAACGCCCATCCACGAGATAGTTCATATCCAAATGAAGACGTCGGACCACCTCACGCATCAGGTCGGGCGACTGGAGAGTTCCCATCTCGTTGTTGACATTGGTGTTGGTGGTGAAGATGCCGAAATCGACAAAGGATTCCATGTCTGTCGAGGCGGACTTGCCCTTGGAGTCGTCCTTGATAAGGATGGATGCCGAACGGGTATAGACGGGCGGCGTGCGAAGGAGATAGGCTATTGCCACTCCGAGGCAAACTGCCAATGAAAGTACAAACCAGTACCACTTGGCGAGGCACATATAGAGAAGGTCCTGAATACGGATGAAATCCTGTGTGTTCTGGACTTGGGTTTTCTTTTGAATGGTTGCCATCTTGAAGTTATTTTACTATAAGTACCGCTATGGAAGTAATCAGTGATGCCAATGAAATCCAAAAAGAGGTGGAACGGACAGTATTGCCGTTGACAGTGGATTGGCGTGACTTTGTGTCGTTGGGTATGACATAGACCACATCGTTCTGCTGGAGGTAATAGACAGGCGAAGTGTAGATGTGGTCGGCAGAACAGAGGTTTACGCCATAGACCCGCTGCTTTCCGTCTTCCTGACGCAGAACGAGCACTTTCTCACGCTTTCCGAAGATGGTCAGGTCGCCAGCTTCGCTCAGTGCATCGAGAATGGTCATGTTGTCGCGGTTGATACTGATTCGTCCGGGCTTGTTTACTTCACCCAGGACAGACACTCCAAGGTTCATGAATTCCACCGTTACCACAGGATCCTTAATAAGTTCCTGTTCCTTTAGTTGTTTGGTCAGGTAGTCGGCAATCTGCTCGCGGGTCATTCCCTCTACCCTTATCTTTCCCAATACTGGAAAATTAATATCACCGAAGCTATCTACCGTATAGCCGGATACTCCTCGAATGATGCCTGAACTCCCCGTACTTTCCTGACCTATCTGCTGGGAAACGATAGGCAAGTTGAACATATTGGTCAACTTCGGGTCTTGTGCATTTACTAAAATAGAGAGCTTGTCCTTCGGACGTACCTTGATTTCCACAGGGTCTGTAATGGCCAGTTCCGTTACGCCCGGCTGTAAATCCTGGAAATAGCTGATTTCCTTGGGCGTGCTACACGATACTGCTGCGAGTACCATGAGGGTCAATGATAGAATTTTGATAAATTTCATTGCTTATTGTTATTATAGTTTTTTCTTTTTTCGACAAAGGAGATGACTGGTGAATCTTTCCTCGTTATTGCCAATCGGCGTATTTTCCTGGTTATATGTATGTTTGCCATTGTCCAGAGTGCAATGTCCATGCAAAGCAACAGGCTGGAATTGATGTATGCGGAAAACAGGATGTTGAGGAAAGTCAACACGATGGAGGACAACACAATGGTGACCATGGCCGTGCGTTGGCGCATACCGATGGCAAGCAGTTTGTGGTGGATGTGGTTCTTGTCGGGCAGGAAAGGATTCTTGCCGTTGCGCACACGATGGAGATAGACTCGTACCACATCGAAGCATGGTACCAACAAGGGGGCGAAGGCCATGACGAAGGGATTGAAGTGATGGGGAGAGGTGGTGGCTGATAGGTGCGAAACCTGCATACTCAGGAAGCAGAGCATGATGCCGATGGTGAGGCTGCCCGTGTCGCCCATGAATATCTTGTGCCCTTTTTCTGCCTTGCCGAACACATTATAATAATAGAAAGGTATGAGTACACCAAGTGTAGCGAAGGCAAGCATGGCATAGAGATACTGGTGAAACCAGATGAAAGTCAGCCCGTAGAACAGGAAGGCGATGCAGCAAAGACCGGATGCCAGTCCGTCGATGCCGTCAATAAGGTTGATGGCATTGATAATAAACACCGTGACAAAGATGGTGAGGGGAATGCTGATCCAAGACGGCATGGTATGGATGAACAGCATACCATGGAGATCGGACAGTTCGACACCGCCCGCCACCAGCATGATGCCGCAGACTATCTGGATGAAGAACTTGGCACGGTAGCGCACTCCGATAAGGTCATCGGCAATACCGACAAGGTATAACATGATGATGGCGCAAAAGGCGTATGCCAATGGCAACGCTTCTGCGCCTATTTCCTTCAGCAGCTCATCATGCCCCGTCGAGACATTGAGTGCAAGAAGCAGGATGAAGGAGAAGAACACTACGGGCTTGAAGGCCATGCCGCCAAGCCTTGGCACTACACACTGATGTATTTTCCGCTCGTCCGGTTCGTCGAACAGTCGCCTGCGGAAGGCGATGAGCAGAATCTGCGGTATCACGATTCCTGCGAAAAACACGCACAGGAAGAATACCGACAGGATGTTGACAATCCAAATTAAGCTCATACTCTAATCTTACTTTAATAGGCCGTTTGTGTTGGTCAGTCCTGTACTAATTCCTCAGTATCAATCAATACGGGGGGGGTAATTCGTTTCTCCATAATCTCAGTCTATGATTTGAATATATTCCGGCTCTACTTCTGCAGATACCACCAGCAGGTCGGGAATGATTACGACAAGCTGGCGACCCCGCTTCTTGGCCACTTTCATGAAGTAGCCCTCCACTTGGTCGAACGGTCCGCCATGTACCCTTACTCTCTTACCCTTTTCGATGTTGATTTTATCTTTACACTTGTTGATTTCATCGATTTTATAAAAATGGACCTCCTGTTCCGTCTGTTCGCATACCTTGATGAAGTTGTTCATTTCTTCATCAGGTACAGTCAGATAAATGAGTTCACCGTCACTTTTCCATGTGACAAACTGGAGGTCATTATAATAATTGAGTTTGAAATCAACAATCTGCTCATGGTTTGCATATACAAACACAAGACTATGGATGACAGGTACCATGCAAATGACTTTCTTGCCGTTGATGGTGCGAAGGACTTTCTGCTTGGGTATGAAATGTTCCAGACCGTACTTTTGGTCAGAGAGTCGCTTTTCGGCAGTCTTCTCGTTCTTGTAGGCCCGCATGACATACCACGACTTGGTCTTCTTGTCCTGTTCATTTGCCATACCTTTTTTGCAATGTATATTTTAAAAAAGAGCATACTTATAGTTCACCACGATTTTTGTATCGGTCTGTATATCAGTATCTTACTTAAATTTTGACTACAATGGTCATCTATCTCATCTTTCAGAGTCCACCCTCTGCAAAACCCCTCTTTTCGGCATGAAATACCAGTCGGAAATAGTATGTAAAAGGTTTTTTTTCTCTTTAAGAGAAACTCTTTCCGCTGCAAAATTATGAAATTTATTGCAAATCACCTAATTATTGAAAGGATTTTTTGCTAAAAAGCCAAAAATTGTTGATTTTCATCAACCGATTGTTGAGCAAAACAGGCTTTATACAAGAAATAGCACCTATAAATCAAGGGGTTTGTAAAAGAGGGGTTCTCTTAAAGAGAGAATCCTCTTTTTGCTCAACATTCGAGGATAAAAACAACAGACATACAAAAGAAAACCGCAACTTCATGACAATTGCATCAGTCAAGGAATTGCGGTATTTTTATGCGGTAGCATGATGTTTTGCTATTTTCAGGGAATTGATGATTAGGTTGTTTGCCCTGTCAACGACAGAGGTATCCAATGAGGAAAGATAAATCCGGGTCGTTTTTTCCGAATCGTGTCCCAAACCTTCGCTGATGGTGGAAAGAGCTACGTTCTTGCTCTTTGCCGCACTTGCCCAAGAGTGTCGTGCAACGTAAGTGGTCAACGGGATGGATAGTCCCATCATCTCGCCGATTTTCTTCAATTGATTGGTGATGCGTTTGTAGGCGTTCTTGTATCTTTTCCAGAATAAAGCTCCTTCTCCGGTGGCAATGGGAAGAAGATAGGGAGAGTCGTCTGTCTGGTATTTCGCGACAATCTTCTGCATGGGTTCTACCCATTTGATATGTAGCTGTTGTGACGTCTTTTGACGACGGTAAGTGAGCATACTGCCCTGCAGATTGCTCGACAATGTCACAGGGACGGGTCATTGACATCATGACTTTCAATTCTTACAGCTTACAGAATTACAGTTTTTGGAAAGGCACACGGATCATCGGATCATCGGATCATCGGATTGTTTTCGTTAAGCCATGAGCAGAATAAAGCTCGCTTTAATTATGCCGTGGCGAGAAGACAAAGGCGTATGCCAATTTAGACGGATTTAGACGGAAATAAAATTTTAAAATAAAAATTTTCAACTTTTCGATAAAAAGTCAAGTATCGTTTTTGTGATAGCTAGAGGATGTCACAGGGACGGGTCATTGACATCATGATTATTGCGTTCTTACAGCTTACAGTATTACAGTTTTTGAAAAGGAAAAATGGGTTTGGATTCTTGATGTGGTGACAAGTGAGGTGTTGCGGTGGTCTGTCTTGACGGAATCGGACGTGAATCAGAAAGAGTTGAGTTAAAAGGAGAGAGTTTCAGAAAAGTATTAACTTTGCCTCGATACTGAAGATCATCAACGGACTGAACGGGTATGCTCCGGAATTGGTGAACGGATATCGGCCGGAATATGTAGATCATCGGAATTTAGACGGAATTTATACGGAATTTATACAGATGTTTTTTTGGGGTTGCGCGAGTGCAAGAAATCTTTGAAGGAAATCTTTAATGAAATATGGCCTTTGGTCAGAAATAATAATCTTTAAATAAAAATCCTTGACGAGAATGCGCTCGAGTACCTCGCTTTTGGGGAGGACTTTATTATGGATTGCATCGGAGATGCTCAAATTTTTGGAGCAGTGAGAGCAGAGAATAAATCCAAAAATTTATTCTTTGCCGAGTCGCGAGAAAAATAACCTATGGTAAATCTTAACTATAATCTTTAGAATAATCTTTAACGATAATCCGTGTCGTCCGTGTGTTCCGTGGAAGTTTAGTTGCTTCGCAAGAAATCTTTGGAGGAAATCTTTTTTAAGATGTTGCTTCGCGAGAAATCTGTTTAAGTTCCGTTTAAGATCCGATGATTAATAGGCTACACAAAAATAATCTTCAACTAAAATCTTTGACCAAAATGCGCAACAGTACGTTGCTTTACGGGAGGGATTTATTTTGGATCGCATCGGAGATGCTCGAAATCTTAACTATAATCTTTAGAATAATCTTTAACGATAATCCGTGTTCTCCGTGTGTTCCGTGGATGTTTTTTAGTTGCCTACGGCAAGATGTTTTGGAGTAGCGAAGACATAGTGAGAGCACGCTTTCACTATGCTGAGTCACGACAAAAATAACCTATGGTGTAAATCATAATGAAAATCACAACTATAATCTTTGCCGTGTTCACCGTGTGATCCGTGGATGTTTAGTTGCTTCGCAAGAAATCTTTGGGGGAAATCTTTTTTAAGATGTTGCTTCGCAAGAAATAATCGGCTCATCCGACATTTCGAGTGATACAATCAATATAAAATTATTTTTATTCCGAAACAACCTATATTATAATAAAAAACTGAACTTTCACCTTTACGAAAGTTCAGTTTTTTAGAATACATATTTTATGAATTACTTCTTACTAATACGGAATACCGTAACAGAGTTTGCAGGGAACTTATGTACTAAATGATTGCCATTGATACGTACCTGCTCCTTGTGTGGAACAACTTTAGTTGGAGCATCCAGGCTGTTTTCATCAAGACTACTTCCAGAAGAAAGGACTGTTGCCTCTGCCAGATCAGCCACCTTTCCGATTCCATTGAGCAGAACCTTTGTGGTAAGATCTTTTTTGCCGGTATTCACAACCTTGACAATAATGTCACCCGACTTTTCGTCTTTTTGTGCACTGGCACAAACTGTCTTTCTGTTTATATCAGTAAGCGAAGCCTGCTGCACCAATTTGCCATCAATATATCCCTTAACCGTGAGAGGGGATACTTCCAGACGGATGTTATACCAACGTCCTGGCTCGATTGAATAGTTGATGCTATGAGAATCCATGATCGTCTGCATCTGACTGATGGAATTGCTATAACCACCAATGTCCCAACGAGTACGATTGTTTTCTCCCTTCTGATGATGGAAGTATATCTGGAAACCATTTTCACCCGACAACTTACGAGCTTTCAAAGTAACAACATACTCTCGCCAATTGTCTTTGCCAACAAAAGCAGTAACTTCTGCTGCCAAAGAGTTTTGACTAAGCACACCATTGCTAACATTCCATTCTCCATCACCCTGCATCTCCCAATCATCAATACCAGATGAGAAATTATTTTGATACAGCACTTTGCCCTTTGGCGTAGTAACCTTCAAGTCCTTAAACTCCGCAGTATTATTCCAAGTACCCAGACCAATGCCACCTGAACTAGATGGAATATCCACAAGTGGGCTTCCCGTCACAGAAACAGGCAGCGTAACTGTGCCCTGATTCTCAGCAAACATCTGCTGTACATAATAGCTAGGCAGACCATACCAACGATGGTTATCATAATTAATCAAGTTGATTGGCCAACGCTGATGCTCCACATTGCAGAACAAAGGAGCGTATGCAGCCATAGCCACCACATCGGAATTGCGCTCCAATCCCGTCATAAATGCAGCTTCACCAATGGCACCTCTGAGGTTACCCTTTCCACATTGACTAGTTACGGCATACTCACCAATAAACACTTTTTCTCCTCCACGCTTGCGATTGTCATATTTATTGGCATTGAGTATGAACCAATCCGGCGTATTATAATAATGCTCGTCAATCATCGCATGAGAAGGAGTTGAAGGATGTGAGCCACTCCAGTCGTTAGAGATGATTTGCATTTCTGGAAAACGAGTCTTGATGGCATTGGCTATCAACTCGAAATTCTTGAAATAGACACTACCAAAGTTCTCATTTCCCACTTCTATATATTTTAGGTTGAAAGGTGCAGGATGACCATTGCGAGCTCTGGCTGCTCCCCATACGCTCGTTACTGGACCGTTGGCATACTCAATGGCATCAAGCGCATCTTGAATCCACTGGTCTATCTCATCGGACGGTATTGTCTCCTTGTGTGAGACTCCAGCATTAATACAGAACAACGGTTCTGCGCCAAGGTCTTCAGCCAACTGCAAGTATTCATGATATCCTATGCCATGAGTTGCTGTATATCCCCATAAATTCCATAAAGGTATGCGACTGTCGATATTACCGATGGTATTCTTCCATTGATAACGCTGAGAAATCACCTCTCCTTCTACCCAGCAACCACCAGGAAAACGCAAGAAGGTAGGATGAAGATTGTCCAAGGCTTCACCCAGGTCTTTCCTCACACCGCTCTTTCCCCATCGTTTCTGAGGAATAAGGCTAATCATATCCATACACACCTCGCCTTTTCCGTTGCCTTCAATGACAAGTTGTGCATTGGTACTTGCTTCCGTAGGAATCAATGTGGCTTTAGTATATTTCCAATGACCTGTTACATCAGAGATGTCAGTTTCTGCCAACACGTTGTCACCAACAACTATCTTGGCTTTCATATTTCCTTGATAAGAGTTAGGAGTGCGCAAAGCAATAGAGAAGTCATATTTCTCTCCTTTCTCCACATTCATGCCCCAGTAGCCATCATTAGAAAGCGTAAAATCACCTTGCACATCAACATTCAAGAACTGTCGGTTTCTGGCGTTGAGAGGAACTGCTGGATTTTTCGCATTAGAAAGGTCTGCCTTTCTCACTTTGGCTTCGCCTTGCAAAGAGCGGAATTGCCAAAAACATAACGAATCCGCATCCTCAAAAGAGCGATTGCGCACCAACTCAGGGTAAAGACCTCCATCCACAGAAAGATTGATATCCTCTAAGAAAATACCAAAAAGTGTAGGAGAAACTGCATGTAACGGCTTGTTTACATCGATTGTTATCGTTGTTTTTTGAGCAGCAGCCGTCATTGCCATCAAGACAAAACTGGAAAAAAGTGCCTTTTTTATCATTTTAAGAATATTTATAGTTAAAACTTGTTCTGTGCAAAGGTACTCATATTACTTTGATTACCAAACAAATTTTAATTTTTTGATGTGTTTTGTTTTAAATTTTTAATGTAATCCATTTGTAATTTTTGAGGCATTCTATCATATATTTTTGCGGCAATCCATCGGGTGCTTAAAAATAGATGCCATGGGGCAGGTCATTGACATCATGACTTTCAATTCTTACAGCTTATAGAATTACTGATTTTGGAAAGGGAAAATAGGTTTCGCGAGGACTGTTCCTGTTTCTTGGACAACGCCAATTCACACCAGGCATTATAGTTTACTGTTTCTGAAAACGGATGTTTTTTGGGGTTGCGCAAGCGCAAGAAATCTTTGGAGGAAATCTTTGATGAAATATGGCCTTTGGCCAGAAATCAATCATCGGATCATCGGAATTTATACGGAATTTATACGGAAATATAATCTTTAACTATAATCCGTGTCGCCCGTGTGTTCCGTGGATGTTTAGTTGCTTCGCAAGAAATCTTTGGAGGAAATCTTTTTTAAGATGTTGCTTCGCAAGAAATAATCATCGGAATTTAAACGGAATTTAGACGGAAATTAGACGGAAATAAAATCCGTGAAAATCTGTACAATCCGTGTGCGGTGTTGAATGATGGGGAGGATCAGAAGGCATCGATGATGTGGTCGATGGTATGGGTGGTATCGGGGGTGCCTACGATGGAGATGATGTCGAAACGTAGGTCGCCATCGTAATATTTCATCTTGACGTAATGGTTGGCTGCCTGCTGGAGGTTGGTGATCTTCTGATAATCTACTGCCATTTCGGGGTCGGTGAACAGCCGGTTGCGACGGGTCTTGACTTCTACTATCACCATGGTGTCGCCATCCATGGCGATGATGTCGAGGTCGCGATGGCCACTCTTCCAATCGCGTTCGAGAATCTGATATCCTTTCTTTTCCAGATATTCTGCAGCAAGGGTTTCTCCCCATGTTCCGAGTTCGTTATGTTCTGCCATAGACTTATATATGATCAATCGTTGTTGGTATGTATCTTTTGTAGCATCATCTCTACCAATCGTGACACGGCATAGTGGTCGATGGCAGACTCGTCTATCCAGATGTAGTCGTCGGACAGAGGTGGTCGGGTGGCTGTTTCCCACAGCCAACAGTCTGCCTGGATGACGCGATGGGTCAGTACGTGGCGCAGTTTACTGCACACGAGGGTCAGGTGGCCGCCTTCGGCGGGTAACGCATCGGGGGAGATCATTGGCGGTTCCCATAGTCCTTGCCAGATGTCGCCTTCGGGACGTCGGCGAATGGCGGTCTGTCCGTTACACCTTATATAGATATAGGTGATGAGGCGTTCACTCACCTTGACGGTTTTGAGTTTTACGGGTAAGGTATCGACGCGTCCTTCACGACATGCCACACACGTTTCCTGGAGCGGACACCGCTGACACTGTTGTCCTTTGGGGGTGCATTGTAATGCACCGAAATCCATCATCGCCTGATTATAATCCGCAGCTTGATGTTCGGGCAGCAGCTGTTGTGCCAAGGCAGCAAACTCGTGTTTGCCTGCTGTGGAATTGATGGGGGTGGTGATGCCGTAGTATCTTGAAAGGACGCGATAGACATTGCCATCGACCACGGCAACGGGGAGGTCGAAGGCTATACTTCCTATTGCTGCTGCAGTATAGTCGCCTACTCCTTTCAGGCTGCGCAGCGCTTTCATGTCTTTGGGGAATCCTCCCATTGCCACCACCTGACGGGCTGCCTGCAGCAGATGTCGGGCACGACTGTAATAGCCCAGTCCCTGCCATAAACGCAGTACTTCGTCTTCGGAGGCTTGTGCGAGGTGATCAACGGTAGGCCAGCGTTCGATGAAGCGTTGCCAGTAGGGTTGTCCTTGTTCAATGCGTGTCTGTTGCAGTATGATTTCCGAGAGCCAGATGGCATACGGGTCTCGTGTCTGTCGCCAAGGCAACATCCGTCCATTTTTCTGGTACCATTGCAGTATGGTGGTTGTGAAACTCATAGTGGTGACAAAGTTACTGAATCGGTTGCGAAAAACAAAATATCGGGGGATATTTTTTTGATCCACGGAGTACACGGATGTTTTTTAGTTGCCTACGGCAAGATGTTTTGGAGTAGCGAAGACAGAGTGAGAGTTCCATTTCATGGCACCTTTTCTCGCCATGGCAGAATTAAAGCGAGCTTTATTCTGCTCATCTGGCTTAACGAAAACGTTCGCTTTCACTATGCTGAGTCACGACAAAACAAACCATAGGTAAATCTTTGAAGGAAATCATCGGATCTTAGACGGAATTTATACGGATGTTTTTGGGGGGTTGCGCGAGCGCAAGAAATCTTTGGAGGAAATCTTTAATGAAATATGGCCTTTGGCCAGAAATAATAATCTTTAAATAAAAATCCTTGACCAAAATGCGCTCGAGTTCCTCGCTTCTTGGAAGGGTTTTTATGGGGATCGCCTTACAGGCTCGAATTTTTGGAGCAGTGAGAGCAGAGAATAAATCCAAGAATTTATTCTTTGCCGAGTCGCGAGAAAAATAACCTATGGTAAATCTTAAATAGAATCTTAAAAATAATCTTTAACTATAATCCGTGTCGTCCGTGTGCGGCATTAAAAATCCGTGTGGGACATTAGATATTGTGGTTCTGCTTATAGCGTGAACTTATATCCTGCTGTGATATAGATGGCATGGTTGCGTGCGGTGCGAGAGTTGTTGAAGTCCCAGCCACCGGGGTTGTCTGTCTTCAGATTGATAGCTTGTCGCAGTTCGAAACAATAGGAGGCATCGAGGGTGATGTGTCGCCATTCGTAGCTCACTCCAAGGGGAATGCCAATAACGACATTGCGGAATTTGCTGCTCACATTCTCCGATTTCTTCTCTTTGTACGATTCCCATAGGTACATTGATGATACGTCGTTGCCGAGGTTCATCGTGCGTATGCTGTGTATAGTCATCTTATCTTTTGCCGAGAGGAGTATGCCAGCCTGCACACCAATATGTGCAGCCAAACCTTTCACACCAGAGAAATATGTCTTGATTTGCAGCGGCACGGAGAAATTGTATTGTGGGAAAAGGAGATCGGTCAAGTTTCCTGCAATAGTGATATTGTCACCCTTCAACATGAAGCATTGGTCGTAGAGTTGGCTTCCAAATCTATCCCATTTGTTTATTTTGTGATTTTCTGAAAAAGCTAATGTGTGGTAAAACTGCTTGTTCCATTCATCGCCATTGAGAATATCAATATCGGTAACATTCTCGCCATTGATCATGTGCGTATAGTGGATGGGTTCCCACTTGCCAAGCAGTTCTGCAGGCACAGGGGCCTTCATGATCTCGTAGGCTCGCATCATCACATCAGGAAAAAGAAGAAAGGGAAAAATATCAAAGTGGGCGAAAAGAAAATGGGATTGCATGTTACTACAAAGAAAGAAGGGATGCCCTACTCCATGTTACACGCGCATGATAACAGATGAACAATCAGTAGTTTACATCAAATATAACACTTATCCACAGGATTTCTACACTACATCTTTTTATATAGGGGTCATCGTCATGCGATGGAAAATGAGACCGTTTCAGACAGGATTGCAACCGCATGAGAAACGCCACAAAACAATTATCATACGGTAAAAAACATATTCATTGCGTATAAAAATCATGTTGAGGAGTAATTTTTAAAGACTTAAATTTTATTAATCAATAAAAAAAACGTATATTTGCACCACCAATAATTTTTTTTCTAAGAATCAATAACAATTTTAAAGGATATATAAATATGGAAAAGTACACCTTGCGCAACTCTTTCGTTTTCACAGTAATTCTTCTCTTAGGATTCTGCGCCAACGTATGCGCACAGAACGAACAGTCGGAAGCAAAGAAGACTGTTTACATCGAGTATTTCAACCGTCCACAGAACCTCAGTTTTTCACAAGCTGAAGCTTTGCGCAACAAAGTGATTGAACACATTCAGTATCGCAAGCGCATTATTCTGATTGACGTGGATTCTGACAAATCGCTCAAACTGGAGCAATCACGACGCGAGAGTCCTGAAGCCTCTGCAGAAGGCGATATGGATCGTATGAAGACCATGGTGACCATTGGTGCCAACCTCATCCTTCAAGGTAGAATCAACTCGATTGCCACTAAATCTGAAACTGATAAAGAAGGTAAGCGCACTTATACTGCCACCTGTAGCTACACCCTTAAATTTGTGAATCCACAAAACGGTACCATCGTTGCCAGTGAGACCAACGAAAATTCCGGCCACGATGCATCGGAGGAAAAAGCCATTCTGAGTGCAGTGACAAGCGTTAGTACCTCGAATGCTATCGACAGATTGCTCGAAAACATAGCTCCCCTATACGGTCACATCCTCGAAATCAGCAAATTGAAGAAGGATGAAGCCAAAGAGGTTTATATCGATTTGGGCACATTACACGGTATCGACACCGAAACTTGGTTTAGCATCAAGGTAAGTCGCCAGATTGCCGGACGTACAGCCAACAAGGAAATCGGTCTTTTGAAAGTCAGCTCGGTAGAGGGTGAAGACATCTCGCTCTGCAAGGTAAAGAAGGGTGGTAAAGAGCTCAAAGCGGCTATGGATCAGGGGGTCACCATTACCCTTCAGTCAAAATTCGTCAGCACCCTCTTCGGTATCCGTATCTAAGACCAACGAGGAAAATTGATTTATGCAGCCATCACCCCTCGTCGGCCTGCTGACCGATGAGGGTTTTAAGCCAATAAACCACGAAGTATAGATATGAAAAAGATTATCTGTTTCCTGTTGGGACTGATACTCTGCCCCAACCTTTTCGCACAAGTATATTCCAACGATGCCGAACTGGTGTCGGAGGAAAATGGTAATGTAACATTACGATCATCGGGCACTGCCGACAAGAAAAAGGAAGCTACCGCCCTCGCCATCAAGTCTGCATTCAACACGCTGTTTCACTCTGGTGTGGCAGGACTGAAAGGTGGTACTCCCATGATAGCCGTACCCCGCAAGGACTACGACTACCGTTTCTTCTCTGAGTCACGATACATCAACTATCTCACCGACGAACCCAAGGAGGTTGATGATATGAAGGTGACGAAGAAAAAGAAAGTGGTTGTGACGGTGACCATCAATACGAAGTCGCTGATTGCTGACCTACAGCACAACAGCATTGCTGTTTCGCCCACATGGGTGGATGGTAAGAAGCAGGTGAAAGCTACCGCCGCCCTCAATCCCACCATCGTCATTGTGCCAGAAGTGAACAGCAGCAATGGTACCGACTTTGAGGCGATGCGCAAAGCAGCAGAGAATAATGAGGCGTTGAAATATGCCCTCACCCGTGTCACTGCTGAATTTGCCAAGCACGGTTACAAGACCCGCAATTTCATCACTCAGCTGCAGAACTCCAAGAGAGATGAGATGATGCGCATGGGCAGCAAGTCGGACTTGAAGACCAAGATTGTGCAACAGTTGCCAGGCGACATCGTTGTCAAGGTTGATGCCAAAGTACTGGCAGACAACCAGAACCACATCGAGTGTAACCTCAACCTGAGTGCTGTGGAGAATCAGACCAACGGCAACCTCGCTGCAGCCACCTTCCCCAGTGGCAAATACTACAAGGGAAGTACAGGCAATACCGAACTCGTGGAGTATTCTATGAAAAAGATTACTGCCGACTTCTTCGAGCAGATCAAGAGCTCGTTTGAGAAGATGGTAGCCGACGGACGTGAAATCTATATTGACCTGACCCTCTCACAGAGCATCAGCGACTGGGACTTCGACCAAGACAGTCCTGAATCGGGTAACAACTTCAAAGACGCCCTCGACGACTGGTTGCGCGAACATGCCCAGCAGAGTGTCTATGACATGAGCAACAGTACCGATAAGTTTGTACACATCGCCCTCAACATCCCCTTGTGGAATGCAGAGCGCGGACGTTCATACACCATCTCTAATTTCAGCAGCGACCTCCGCAAATTCTTCCGCACACAGTTTGGTGACAACTACAAAGCCACCATTACCGCACAGGGACAGAAACTGGAGATTGTCATTGAATAAATTCCAGGGACTGAGTATCAACAATAATTACCAAGAGTATGAAAAGACTGTTCACACAAATAGCAATGATGACGCTTGCCATCGTAGGATATGCGCAGAGCGACATCCATTTCTCAACCGTGAAAGCAACGGATAAGAATTTGCCTGCAGAAGTCATTGATGCACTCGACCTCAAGATGCACCAGGTGCTCAACCGCAACAGCGCAGCAGCAGCCGACGTGTATAATGTGTTTGCCATTGAACCAGCCCTCTCGCTGGGCGATGTGCTCTCTACCGAGGGAATGGTGCGCAACGTATCAGTTGCCAAAGGCGAACTGGTGCTCATCGCCAAGAATATCATTGACGGCACGGAGTACTACAGTCTGACCATCCCCGTGGAGGCTGATGCCGTAGGCGATAAAGACAAGGCGCTGATGAAGCTGGTGCAGAATATCAAGGTGACCAACCCCGCCTTCACCCGATTCATACGTACCACCCGTCAGAAGATAGCCGACTACTATGCCGCCAACTGCGCCATCATCCTGCAGAAGGCACAAGCGCTGTATAACCAACGCCGCTATCAAGAGGCTGTCATTTATCTGTCGGCTGTGACAGGCAACATTCCCTGCTACGATCAGGCTTATGCCCTTCAGCAAGAGATTGCCGCCAATATCCCTGCCGGTCCAGATACCGTCATCGTAGAGAAGGAAGTGGAGAAACCCGTCATCGTGGAAGTGGAGAAACCCGTCATCGTGGAAGTGGAAAAGCCACAGCCCGCCACTCCCGTCATCGACCAGAAGGCACCCCAGATGCCTCCTTACGAACTGACGATCTCGGTGAACGACCTCGATTTCCGCATATTGCGTTGCTACGGCAATAAAGAACAGAACCGCATCACCATCGAAACAGAATTCTGCAACCGCCGCATGAACACGGAAAAAGGTGATATTGAAATCAAATCAGCCTTCGACGAGAATGCCAAGGAGTTGGAGCGCTACAACTTCTCCGTCAACGAAAACGACAGCAGTTACGACTGGCGCAATATGCCTCCGAAACTGGCTATGAAGCAAGACTTCTACCTCATCAAGGCAGACCATTTCATCCCCAAGATTTCATACATCAAACTGAAAGTGCGCGATGCCATCATTGAGATTCGCAATCTGCCAGTAGAATGGTAGCATAACACCTATTATAAATACAGACCATTATGAAACGACTGATAACCCTCGCATGCATGATGCTCGCCATCGTGACGATCTATGCACAAAACAAGGTGGTGGAGAGTAGTGCCAAGAAAGTGCCCGCATGGCTCGGCACAGCCGTAGAAGGCAAACTCGTGGTCAGCGTGACAGCCCCCACCTTAGCCCAGGCACAGGTCAAGGCGATGAACGAAGTGACTGAGCGCATCATCCTCTCGGTGGCCAGCAATGTCAGCGTGACACAACGCAACGTGGCCAGCGAAACCGTGACCAACGACGGTGTGGAATCGCGCGACGAATACAACCGCATCGCTAAGATGAAGTCTGCCAACCTGCCATTCCTCAAAGGTATCTCGCAAGCCAAGGTGGAAGAGGTCTATTGGCGTCGCATGCGCGACAAGCAAACCAAGAAGGAGTTTTACGAGTATTCGGTGCTCTACCCCTACTCCCGTGCCGAACAGCGCACGCTACAAAGTCAGTTTGAGAAGATTGATGCTGAGAAAGTGGCACAATACCAAGCCCTGGAAGACGGTATTGACGATATTGCCGATGTGGCAGACATCAAAGCCGCTATCACCCAGTTGGCAGCATTGAAGGAGTACTTCTTTGATGATGTCCGCGTGAAACAAACGGAAGGGCTCATGTTGCGCTACCGCCAACTCTATGACGCTCTCGCCATCACCGGACGCTTCGCCGATGACAATACCTATCTGGTACAAGTATTGCTGAAAGGCAAACCCGTGCGCGTTGCCAAGGTGCCCACCGTTAAATCAAACTGCGCCGGACAAATCAGCGTAGAGCCACAGGACGGTGCCTTCCTCATCAGTTTTGACGCCACCGACTGTTTGCCCGAAGAAGAAAACTTCCTCGACATACAGTTGCGCATAGAAAACAAGAAGCTGCAACAGCGTGCCATCATCGGTGTGGATGCCGATGCTACCATTAATATTGCGCAAGCCGTAGTGCCCGAAGGCAAGATCATCCTCACCGCCAATGCTGTCAACAAGCAAGACCGCACCCTGACCGACATCAATATCCGCATGACTCTCAACAACCGTCAAGGCATTACCTTCGGTCTGAAGAGCATCGAACTTGAAGTGCCCGAACTGACCGCCCCGTTGGTATTCGACGACATCGACGCCATCTTCGGTTCTAAAGGCATTATCCAGGTCAAAGCACTGGCAGAAGGCACGATGAAAGCCCGCACCACCAAGAAGTCGCACTTCGCTTTCGTCAAAGGCACCATCACCGTGGTGAACCCCACCACCAATGGCGTGGAGCGCATCAAGGTGTCACTCCCCTACACCACCAACTGGGAAGAATAACCCGCAACCGTTTATAAACTATTAAATAATAACTCAAAAAACAAGAAGATTATGAAACAGCGTATTTTCAACCTGCTGCTCCTTGCAGCCATGATTCTGTGTGGTTCAACCATGGTTTCGGCACAGTCGAAAGCCCTGGCAAAGGACATCAAGAAAACCACCAAGGAATGGAAGAAGGCTGGCTGGACCATGCTTGCATCAGCCTCAACCATGGATTATGCTCTGACCAAGTATCGTACCTATATTGAAGGAGACGAGGAAAACCGTATCAGTCTCATCGGCATTGCAATAGGTTCTAATCCCAAGATTGGTCGCGACAATGCTACAATGAGTGCCGTTTCCAACTATGCTATGCGTGCGAAAGCTCAGGTAGTAGGTAAAGCCAAGAGCATTGCCTCTTCAGACAATAGCAGCATGACCACCGAGGAAATTGATAAATTCGGTCAGGCTTACGAAATGGCTGTCAACACCAAGATTGCCGGTTTGGTAAAAGAACACTTCGCCATGGTTCGCAACGTGGATGGTAAGAAAGAATTCCAGGTATTCCTTTCTATCGACGAGACACAGGCCAAGAAAGCCCGCGAGGCCGCAGCACGCGAAGCCAAGCAGAAAGCCGCTCTCAAGGATCTGAGCAAGGAAGTAGAAGACTTTATCGGTGAACCTGTAGCTCAGGATTAACCGACCACATATCGACAATCCGAAAGCCGACCGCAAGGCAGTCGTATGCTTCGGATTGTCGATTTTTTCATTATTCACAGACTGTTCACCATTAACACCTTCAACAATGAAAAGACTCGTTATTCTCGCCGTAACAGCGTTGGCAAGTATTCCCTTGTCTGCTCAAGTCGTTACTGACGATTTTGACAAATTCATCCAAGAAGAGAATGCCTCGTTCGACAAATTCATCGACGATGCCAACAAGGAGTTTATCGAGTTTCTGCGCCACCCATGGAAAAAGGCAGAAGCCAAGAAACCCGTGGAGCGACATACCAAACCCGAACCTCCGAAACCTGTCATCTACGACGAGCAAAAACATCCTGAAGATACTCCACCAGTAGAACTGACCATCAAGGATATTCTCAATCAGACCACTATCGAAGGACAGCAACGTCCTACGGTAGAGGTGAAGAATGTGGATCAGTTGACCTTCGACAAACCAACACCAAAACCACAACCCAAGCCAACTCCAAAACCTACTGTGATCGTGGCTAAGCAAAATACACCCACGATCATTGGAGGTAATACACCAAAAGTAGAACCTGCGAAACCACAGGCTACACCAGTTAAGCCGCAACCCGTGGCACCTAAAGCAGAACCGACAACACCTGCGAAGCCACAGGCAACACCAGTCAAGCCACAACCCGTGGCACCTAAAGCAGAACCGACAACACCGGCGAAACCACAGGCGACACCGGTTAAGCCACAACCCAAGCCAAAAGCCAAACCTGCTATGCAGAGTTCGTTGCAAAAGGAATTCTACCCCAGTGTAGCCATCAACTATTGCAACACCAAACTCTATATTGACGCATCAATGAAAGGCGTTATCAATATCACCAGCAGTCAGGAATGTGCCGTTGCCGACGGTTACGAAGCATTATGCCGTTCCAACTACAAGCCTCTTATTGCCAACTGCCAGCAGGCACAGAAAGACTTCCGCCTCAACGACTGGGGAGTATTCCTCTTTGTGAAAACCGCAGCCGAAGCCTTATGCAACGATGAAAACAGCTGTATTGTCATGCAACAGTTCTTGCTCAACGAACTGGGTTACCGTGCGAAGATGGCACGTCGTGGCGATCGCAACCAGTTGTTATTGTTTGTTGCCACCGACTGCATGGTCTATGGTCACCCCTATTTCACCAAAGAGGGATTGAACTATTATAACATCAACGGCACGGAGGCCTGCACATTCTATATGTGTAATCAGGATTCGAAGAAAGCCAAGACTCCCGTTGCCATGCGCCTCAACAATGTTCCAGCCCTCAACAGCGGCGTGGTCAGTAGGCTGCGCACCAACAAAGCCGGCAATGTCAGTGTCAGCGTTAATGTTTCCAAATCGTTGATGGACTTCTATGCCTCCATGCCCCAATGCGACTATGGCGTCTATGCCAAGGCACCCGTAGCAGGCAGTTTAGCCCAAGAGGTGCTCGGCACATTACGTCCCCTTGTACAGGGAAAGAGTGAAGTTGATGCTGCCAATCTGCTATTGAACTTTGTGCAGACTGGTTTCAAATATGCTACGGATGAAGAACAGTTTGGTTTTGAGAAGCCCTTCTTCGTTGAAGAACTGTTCTATTATCCTGCCTGCGACTGCGAAGACCGTTCAGTACTCTTCGGTTGGTTGGTTCGCGAACTGCTTGGCCTTGATGTCGTTTACCTCGACTATCCCAACCATATCGCCACCGCCGTACAGTTTAAAGGCGATGTGAAAGGCGATTTTCTGACCGTCGATGGCAAGCGTTACACCGTATGCGACCCCACCTATATTGGAGCTTCCATCGGTATGACCATGCCCAATCTGCGTTCAGCAGGCGTTTCCATCCTTCGCTATTAACCCTCCTGTCCGAGTTGGGGATTAGCCATCACTAGTAATAATAATGACCGACATGGTACGATGTCGGTCATTATTGTTTTCAAGGGTTATTGTGCTTTGCAAGATTCTTATACTAAAAATCTCCGCATCAGTTTACAGGATTCAGCGGTGTCATGTGGTAGCCCATGGCAGAGAGTTGCATGGCCATTCCCATGAGATAGAGTTGGTGGAGACATTGTGTATAGGCCTGAAAAGCCTCTTTGGTGCCTGGCTGTATATGTTCGTGACGCAACATATTATCGGTGCGCGAGGCACACTCCGCCACGATGTCCTGTGTTTTTCTGCGTCCATTCTCATCGAGTCTGAGCACATCCTCCATGATATGATCATCCATCGCATCGTAGCCACGCGCATCGCGCAACAGTTCGTAAAGCTGTGGATCAGCATTATAGCGCATCCAGTCTTTGTCCCACATGTATGCGATAGCCATGCCGATAAACATCATCCATCCCAGCGAAACGGTAGGATAGGCAGCAAACTCCCTGATGCCATCAGGGAGATAAGCCTCTATCAGTTGTTTCCATCGTCCTTCTACATCAGGACATTCAGGCAGACGCTCATCCACCACTTTCATTCCCAGCAGATAACGGTGCAGGTCATCGTGCAACCGCTGTTCAAAAGTTTTTTCCATATCTTGTCTATTAGTATTCATACGTTGGCGGACAATGGCTACATCGCCTGGCGACAGTACCTTGTCCATACTTAATCATCATCATTCAATCTACAAAGATACAACATTTCGTTGGTTTTCCTATCGTTTTTCAGATAAAAAAGCTCCCATGTCATCCGACATGGGAGTAGAAAAAGGATGCATTCCGCAAATCTTCACAGACATAGCATGGAAGCATCATATTGTTTGAGAGTGTTTATTCATAATCAGTCATCAGGGTAATTGAGCGTGTTTATGCTATTATTTGCGTCCCATCAAATCGTCGTTGCTCACTTGTTTGGCAGTCTTCTTGACCGATGCTTTCAGACTTCCGAAGCGATAAGACACTCCAAACTGCCGATTCCAGTTAGGACCATCAACACGCTGACTGCCGATGTAGTCACCTTTCACGTAATGGGTTTTGATATCATTGCGATAACTGCAACGCACAAAGGTGGTAAGTCGATCTTCTTTAAGGAAGGAGCGACGGAGCGACACGGAGAAGTTCTGCCATGCACAGTCATAACTGTAAAGCGTTGTCGGAGTGCCATAATCGAAATATGCAGACAGGGTCAAAGCCAGTTTGGCAGGCAGCTCCTGTGTCAGTTGATTATAGGAATCGAAGTTCCATCTATGCATGGCAAGTCCAAGTGAAGTATTGGCTTTGTCCACCCAAGTGACGGTGCTATTGCTCACGAGTTTAGTGGTTGGAGTAATCTGCCACTGGATATAAGGCACGACCTGGAAGTAGTTAACCTTACCACTGTTGTCGTAACTCGACATGAAGCGATTGTCTTCCACCCATTTCACTCCGGCAATAGCATCATCGCAGAGGCTGAATGAAGCATTGAGACCGATGGTCAGTTTAGTGGTCATGAGGTTGTATCCCAACGTGAAATTATTAGCTTTCGACGTGCCCAAATGCGGATTTCCGTAGCTGACGGAAATTGGTGTTTCGTTATGATACGGGTTCAGATAACTGATGCCCGGTCTTGACAATCGCATGGTGTAAGCGAGTTTCAGCGAGTTTTGATCATTGATGCGCCATGTCGTGCGAATAGACGGAACGATATCGTTGAAACGTCTGCTGAAATCATCTTGTGAACCGTCTGGCCATGATCCCTTCATGCGTGATGTCTCGTAGCGCAGTCCGGTAGCAAGGGTAAATCCACCGAGACGATATTTATATTCAGCATAGGCAGCCCCCACATCGGTCTTATGGTCAAACTTAGTAGCTGGCGAGCGTAGGAGTTCGCTGTTGAGGTATTCCCTCCTGAGGTTATCACTATTATTGAATCGCATCACATACTTACCACCCACATCTAATGAATGATGCTTGCCAAACGGACGTTCATAGTCAATCTGCAGGGTATGTTCGCTGAAGGTAGTATGATTGTCAAAAGACTGGCTGTCATATTCCCCATAATTCAAACACTGTGACAGGTCTAAGCTTCCGTCACTATGAGAACGGGTGGTAGAAAACAGATAGTCGATGGCAAGGAGTTCGCCCTTTCTGCTGAAATTATGCTGATAGGACAGTTGCAAGTCGATATCGAAATAGCGCGCCAACACATCTCTACTATCCATCTGCATGCTATAGATTGGATTTCCAGCAGCATCGGTCAGTCGGGTGTTTTTTATTGCATCATCTTTCACCCGATAGGCAAATCCACTTGCCGCCAGAGTCAAGAGGTTGCAGGAGTCGAGTTCCAGACTGGCATCCATGCCATACCACATGTTTCTTCCCGGATTGTATGTTCTCCGTTCATCGTGGTACCGATTGTTGGTGTCGGTATAGACATAGTCGGTTGTTTCTGTCTGATGCCATTTCTGAAATGCCATACCGAAATACGGCGCGATGGTGAGTTTGCCCGTCTGTGCCGTAAGAAAGAGATTGCCATTATATGGATTGCCACTATCTCCAAATGTCCCGTTCGAACTGACAGTACCCGTCAGTCCTTTCATCTGGCTCTGTCGGTCCATCACGATATTGAGGATGCCCACCAGTCCTTCCGCATCATATTTAGCTCCAGGCTCGGTGATGACCTCGATTCGTTTCACCATACTTGCCGGCAGTCCTTTGAAAAGTTCCTTGGCATTGTTGGTAAAAGACTGGTCAGGTCTGCCATTCTTGAATATTTTGAAATCACTCGAACCCTTGACCTTGATCGTACCATCAGCATCGACGGTAACAAACGGCACTTTCTTAAGCATCTCTATCAGCGGATTGGTCTTTGCCTCAGGGTCGGAAGCCACATCATAGCTGACGCGGTCGTCTTTAGTCTTCACCATTTGTCGCTGTGCCTTAACGGTCAGTTCGCCCAAACCCACATTTTTATAGACATCAGTAGTGTCGGTGGCTACTGCAGCAGAGTCGCTCTGCGCCTTCGCTACAGGGCATAGGAGTAGCAGTATGGCTGCCCATACATATCTTTTCATCATTGTTTTGTGTTTATGTTGTGTATGTTTATTTCTTTCCGAGATAATCTATGGCTTGCTTGAGCATTCCCTCAAGATAGATATCTCCGCGAACGGTTTTATTCATGATATTAGTCATATCCAAAATAGTATTCTTACATGTTGTCCGTTCGCCATAGGTCAAGAGACTGCTGTGATCTTTACACAGTGCCACTATCTTAGTAGCGAGCCCCACCTGCAGCATTTTCTGGCTAGGGTCTTTGATGGCATCGAGGAAAGCCACTCTGAGTAGTCCGAACTGAGTCATAAACTCCACATCATTGGTGACCTTCGACGGTTTAGCAGTCACATCATCTACCGACAGATCGTCAGCTGTTTTGCTGTCGTCTGACACACTAACCTGTTGCAGGGTTTTATTGCCCTGTTCGTCATAGCGCTCGATGATGAGCGTATTGCCAGAAAGAGTGCTACGTATGCGATTTCCCTTGGCGAGACTCGACAGGCTGTTCATCGTTACGCTTTTAGCAGCTTCTGGAGTCATACCATAGATATGATAGTAGTAGCAGTGGAAATCCATTCCTTCCTTAAACCACACGAAGGCATAGGCATGGCGGCGAGTAGAGTCAGACGGTTCCTTGAAAAAGGTAGAATAGTAATAGTGTGACTTATTGCTTCCCAATGTCACCCCATACTCATTGTTTGGCCCATACACCACTTTCTTGGTGTTGAGTGTGTTCATCTTTGCATCAGGTTTTCTTATAAAAAAGGAATAAGCACGGTCCTGATCCTTTAACATGGCTTGTTCCATTTGTTTAATGAGGTTTTTATTGCTCTCCGGTATTTTAAACTCCGTAAACTTACAGTAAGTGGTTGGCGAGTCGGTTCGATCCTGATAATCGGAACGCGACAACAGTTCAACCGTCGAGTTTCCAATAACCTTTTGATAGGCATTCTGGATTGTTTCCTGTGCCGAGGCACTTACAGTTGCCCACATGGCAACCATGGTAAGTATTATTTGTTTCATTGTTGTATAGTTATTTGCTTATTGTTCTACATATTCTTCCTCTTCGGCATCAAGGGCATCCATAGCCTGGAGGTATTGCATCTTACTATCGTTGAGTTCAACCATCTGTTGCAGTTGCATGGCTTGGAGCAAGAGTTCTGCCTGTGCCACGGCTTCATCGAGGTCAGCCTGACTGATGGCCTTGTCCACCGTCTTGGTAGTTCCAGTCTCAGCCAGATATTCTTTAGGAGGCGGTGGAACGCTGTGTAGTCGACGTATCTTCCGCTTAGTGGTTTTGGCGGGCGGTGTGATACTGTCTAATGGTATTTGACGTCGATCCACTGCCACGGTATCGGTTTCAACGGGAGTGATGGCCGGTTGACTTTGTGCTATCGGCTGCGGTTGGTCAGTAGTATGGTTCCAAAGTGTCAGTGCGCCAACCAGCAACACAGCCACCGAGGCAGCCGCCGTCATCCAGCGCAGTGGCAAGATGCGATGTTTCTTCTCAGAAGCGTCTGTTCCTACAGGACGAATGGTTGCCGTATGATCTTCCATTCCGTTTTCAAACATGCGGAACATCTCGCAATAGGCCTGCCAATCGTCGTTCGAGATTCCTTCGGGACGGTCGGCATCTGTTGCTTGACGGAAGAAGTCAGCCAGTTGTGTTTCCTGTTCAACTGTCGTTTGTCCATCCATGAAGCTTTCGAGCAGATTGATGAGTTGTTGGTTTGTCATTGTCGGTTCCTTTCTTTGATATCATTAAACACTTTTCGGCGTGCTGCCGATAGCATGGTTGCCACAGATGCTTCGCCTATTCCCAGTAGTGCTGCAATCTCAGCGTTGGTGCGTCGTTCAGTCTGTCTGAGTCTCAACACCTGCATTTCTCTGGGTGGCAGTTGTTCGATGCGTTGTCGCAGCCATTGTTCGCTTTCCTCCCACTCCATCTTCCGGTCAGGTGTATCGGTGGTGGGAATATCGAGAGGAATGACTCTTGTCCCGCTGTCTATACTGACCGATGGTCGCCGTCGTCGTTGGTGGTCAATGGCAGTATGTCGAGCCACGACAACAGCCAGTCTGACGGCATGTGTTTCGTCGTGTAGCGTATCATGCACAGCCCATAGCCTAAGCATTGTTTCGCTCGCCACATCGTCGGCATCATCGCTATCGTTCAGCATGCGCGATGCCGTTTGCCAGGCCTTCATGCGCAATTGTTTTGCCGTATGTTCAAACTGCTGTTGGTTCACCTTCAGTATCCTTCCTTGTCTTATGCCGTATAGTTTTAAGGATTTGCCACGATGCCGTTCACCGTATCATTGCCTTGGTTTCTTCCTGTTCTGTCAATCACATACGTCTGTTTTCCGTCATATCTTGTGGCATTGCTGAGATTGGTATATTTCAGTTTCTTGTCACTAACACTTCCTGATCCCATGACCGATTTACTATAGTTAGCAGTTCTTCCCGATACACTAACGTCTCCTGATCCTGCCACTACGCAATACAGTTTATCACTGCAATCCACTTGTGCCTTGACCATACCACTTCCACTCACTACAAGAGAAGCATTGACAGCTTGCAGCTCATCAACACTTATGCAACCTGACCCTGCTACATTGCATGTGGCAGTTCCTACGCTGGCATTTTTCACATGTATGGATCCAGACCCTGTCACATTCATGGTCAGCATGGATGTTTGAACTTTATACTTATCGACTTCAACCTCTGCGCTGCCTGTCACATTGATCACATTGAT
Organism: Prevotella sp. P5-126; assembly: GCF_002251185.1. Classification (NCBI taxonomy): domain Bacteria; kingdom Pseudomonadati; phylum Bacteroidota; class Bacteroidia; order Bacteroidales; family Prevotellaceae; genus Prevotella; species Prevotella sp. P5-126. The sequence goes on along the minus strand of NZ_NPIZ01000054.1, from coordinate 42,894 downwards.
TGCAGGCGAAGTGACATAGATGGTAACCGAACCGTTGTTTGATCCATTGCCCATATAATAAATGCCGCCAATCTTGGTGGTCTTGTAACCGATATTGAGGTGCTTATCTGTTTGTTTGATTTCGAGGCGATCGATTTCTTCTTTGTCACCCTCCATACGCACACTATGTCCGCTACCTTGGATATAAACCACTTTGGCACTACCAAGGATATTCAGAACAGTAAAAGGTTGGAGTGGCTTGGTTTCCACAATCTTCGTTCCTGCTGCGACAGTCAATACTGTCAGCAGTAGTGCCAGTGTTGTTGTGATACATCTTTTGTTCATAGTCATTGTCTTTATTCTGTTTTTGCTGATAACGATTTGGGGCTTTTCCCTGCGTCTTTTATACAAATAACGAGAAAAAACAGCAGACTCAATGACAGGCAACGCGATTTAACACTATTTTAACATCATATAAACTTTTGGAATTTAACCTCGCGTTAACGCAAAGAGCCAATCGGAATTTAAGACACTTGCGCACAAGAACGAAAAAGCCACGTTGTGTAACACAACACTTTTGGCATGACATTTGTCTTTGGCAAGCATGATTTCGGGTGAAAAAGAGGTATGGTAAGCGAAAAAACGCATTTAAAAACGATAAAAGGTGAGTTTTACAAAAAGATTAAGTAATTTTGCAGGTGCATATAAAATTCGTGATACGATAATATCCCGTGGCATGCTTCTTCGCTGATGAAAGATGGCACACGATATCGGTCACGCAGTCATACTACTATCACAAATCAAATATCGTGGCATGAGCCAGTCACGGTACATTATAATTAGAAACAAACAAAAAAGTAAAGTAATGAATATTTTCAACTACATCATCCAAATGGGTGCATCGGTGATGATGCCCATTCTTTTCACGATTATCGGTCTGTGTATCGGCATGAAATTTGGCAAGGCACTCAAATCTGGTCTGTATGTGGGCGTAGGATTTGTGGGCCTCGGTATTGTTACAGCTTTGCTTACCAATAATTTCAAGGATCCGCTGCAGGCTGTTGAGGATATCTTCAACCTCAACCTGAGTGTATTTGATATGGGATGGCCTGCTGCCGCTGCTGTAGCATACAATACAGCTGTCGGTGCACTCATCATCCCTGTGTGCCTCGGTGTTAACTTCCTCATGGTAATCACCAAAACCACACGTACTGTCAATATCGACCTATGGAACTACTGGCACTTCGCTTTCATAGGTGCTGTGGTATATTTTGTGTGCGGCGAGAGTCTTGTATGGGGGTATTTTGCAGCTATCGTGTGCTACATCATCACACTCGTGATGGCAGACCTTACGGCAGAGCGCTTTCAGGAATACTACAACCTTCCAGGCATCTCCGTGCCACAGCCTTTCTGTCAGAGTTTCACACCGTTTGCCATTGCTATTGGATGGCTGCTCGACAAAATACCGGGATTCTCAAAACTCAATATCGATGCCGAGGGATTAAAGTCAAAGTTCGGTGTTATTGGCGAACCCCTTGTACTCGGTGTGGTAGTAGGCGCATTGATAGCCACTGTAGCCCATTGGGGCGACATCACCCAGTTCGATCAGTTTATGGCAACCATGCCCGCAGGTTCTACCGCTACCGATGGTGTGATGCGCATTGTGAAGCATATTCTCTTCCTTGGCGTAACGATGGGAGCCGTGATGGAACTGATACCCCGTATCACCAAACTGTTTATCGACGGACTGATGCCTATCTCAGAGAAGACCAAAGAGGTGGTCAACAAAAAGATGAAGGGCAAGACCATCCACATCGGTATGAGTCCTGCACTCGTTATCGGTCACCCCACCGCGTTGGTAGGTACTTTGTTTCTGATTCCTACCTATATCGTTATAGCAGTAATTCTGCCAGGCAACCAGTTTCTGCCCCTTGCATCGTTGGCAGGCCTGTTTTATATTTTCCCCATGATGCTTCCCTATACCAAGGGTAATGTGGTGAAGAGTTTCATCATAGGACTTATAGCATTACTCATAGGACTTTGGTTTATCACCGATATGGCTCCCGATTTTACCAAGGCAGCCGCTTCGGTATATGCGCAGACCCAAGATAATGCCGCTCATGTTCCAGAAGGATTCCTTGCAGGTAGTATGGATTTCGTTTCCGCCCTGTTTAGTTATGTCATCTATGCTCTGGTGAAGTATTTCAAATATATAGGTGCTGCCGTATTGGTAGTCATCACCCTCGCCATGATGCTGATCAACCGCAAGCGCATTATCGCTGACGAGAAAAAGAAAGTAAACAACTAATAATTATAGAAAGTAATGAAAAAGATTTTAATGACTACAGCCATTTGCCTGGCAGCCATTTCGGTGAATGCACAGTGCAAGTATAAAGGCTATGAAGTAAAAGCAGAAAACAGCTACACAAACTATTGTGTGCGACAGGCTTCAAACCCCAGAGATGCCAAGAGCTACGACACACAGCGTTTGCGTAGCGAGTATCTCATTGAGAAAATCATGGCACCAGGTGAAGTAAACTGGACCTACACCACCATCGACCGTTTCCTTGTGGGAGGTGCTATGCCAACCGATACTCCACTGAAACTCACATCAATCGAACCACTCTATGTGGATCTCAGCAAGAGTGACAATGGTCGCAATCTGCTCGACAATCGCGAAATTGGTATCATCAACGTAGGTGGTGACGGTAGCGTGACGGTTGACGGCAAGCGCTATGACCTCGCTTTCCAGGAGGCTATCTATGTAGGTAAGGGTGTAAAGGAAATCATCGTGGCAAGTAAGAACGCACAGAATCCTGCTAAGTTCTATATGAACAGTGCATGTGCCCATCAGAGCTATCCCACCAAAAAGGTGAGTCTGAAAGACGCGAAGAATATTATAGCAGGAAGTGCTGCCGAGAGCAACGACCGCGTTATCCATCAGATGATTCTCAACGGTGTGGCTGGTGTGCGCACCTGCCAGTTGCAGATGGGTATTACCGAACTCAAATCAGGATCGGTATGGAACACAATGCCTGCTCATACCCACCTCAAGCGCATGGAGGTGTATTTCTACTTCAAGGTTCCAGAAGGACAGAGCGTTTGCCATATCATGGGTGAACCACAGGAGACTCGTCTGATTTGGACAGGCAACGAACAGGCTGTTATCAATCCAGAGTGGAGTGTGCACTGCGCTGCAGGAACTTCCAACTATACTTTCATCTGGGGTATGGCTGGCGAGAACCTCATCTACAACGACATGCAGGTGGTGAAGATCACAGAATTGAAATAAGATTCACATATAAAAGCTCTTGTCTCCGGATAAGAGCTTTTTTGTATGCTCATGCCGAGCATACCCCAAATCAAAAGCCCCGTCCATGCTGACGGGGCTTTTGATTTGGGGTAAAATGATGTTATTCCTGTTCTGATGCGGCATGCAACACCTCAGAGAGCGTTGGGTGGATGTGTACCATGTCGCGCAACTGAGCGACAGTAGCATTGAGACACATCAGACTACTTACCTCCTGTATCAGGTCGGCAGCGTGAGCACCATAAGCATGACACCCCACTATGCGGTCGTCAACATCCGACAACAGTTTCAACAGGCCTTCGGCAGCATCCATCGTCAGAGCCTTGCCGTTGGCACGCCAGAATGCTTTGCGACAACGGTAGCCAGGCAATGTGGCTTTACACTGATCTTCCGACAAGCCCACACACGCAGCTTCAGGACTTGTGAAGATGGCAGAAGGCATGATATCGAAACGAATATTGTCCTGATGTCCCGTCAGTCGGTTGACCACATGAATGCCTTGCATCTCTGCTGCATGAGCCAACATCTGTTTGCCATTGACATCACCAATAGCATAAACACCGCTGACATTAGTCTCAAAGTGCTCATCTACGCTGATGCCTTTACGCTCGTCGTAGGTGATGCCGGCAACGGCAAAGTCAGCCGACACATTGGGTTTGCGACCTGTGGCAATGAGAATGGCATCAGCATCAATATCTGCGAGCGAGGTGACAGTAGTCTTCATGCGGAAGGTGATGCCTTGGCGCTCCAGGTATTTGCGGAGTCGTTTGGCAATATCGCTGTCGAGCATAGGCAGACACTCCTTGAGGTAGTCGATGACTGTCACCTCTGTGCCGAAGCGGTTGAACACACTGGCAAACTCCATGCCCACTACACCAGCTCCGATGATACACAAGCGACGAGGCTGTTCCTGACACTGCAAGAGTTTGGTAGAGTCCATCACCTGTGGAAGGTCGATACCTTCTACAGGAATCATCTTGCTACTACTTCCCGTAGCGATGATGATGTGTGGAGCGGTATATTCCGCATCGCCAACCTTAACCGTATGAGGTCCGGTGAACTCACCACGACCGCGTACGAGAGTGATGCCTGGCGAAGCCATGAGTTGTTCCACACCGCTACGCAATGCAGTGACCACCTCCGGCTGTCTGCCCACAGCCTCGTCGAAGGAACGAGCGTGGACATACGTTTTGGTAGGTATGCAACCACGGTTAAGGCAAGTGCCACCCACCTGATCGGCTTCGATGACAACCACCTGCAATCCTCGTTGCGCGGCAAGATGTGCGGCGCGGTAACCACCAGGTCCCGCACCGACGATGATAAGATCAGTTGTTGTCATGAATCATCTGTTTGTAGTTGACAATAGGATGCTTGGCTGCCAATACGTCATCAACTCTTCCGATAGGCGTCTTGAGCGGTGCCGACTTGACCGTATCGGGTTGAGTCTTGGCTTCTTCTGCAATCTGTCGCATCACACTGATGAATCCGTCGATCGTGTCTTTCGACTCACTCTCCGTAGGTTCAATCATCAGTGATTCGTGGAAGAGCAATGGGAAATAGATGGTCGGAGCGTGATACCCATAGTCAAGCAACCGCTTTGCCACATCCATTGTTGTCACCCCTGTAGATTTGTCTTTCAGTCCGTCGAACACAAACTCATGTTTGCAGAGTCCGTCGATAGGCAACAGATAGACATCCTTCAGACATTCCTTGATATAGTTGGCATTGAGTGTAGCCAACGGTCCAACCATCTTGATCTGTTGGCGACCCAGTGAGAGGATATAGGCATAAGCCTTCATAACCACTCCGAAATTGCCAGCTTCATAGGAACTGACAAAAGGAAGGAAAGGTTCTAATCCGCTTCTCACTCCGACAGGACCGCTGCCAGGACCGCCACCACCGTGAGGGGTAGAGAATGTCTTGTGCAGATTGATATGCATCACATCAAAGCCCATATCGCCCGGCCGACATGCACCGAGCATAGGGTTGAGGTTAGCGCCATCATAATACATCAGTCCGCCACAGTCGTGGATGAGTTTAGCAATAGCAGGGATATCAGTTTCAAAAAGTCCCAATGTATTGGGATTGGTCATCATCATGGCAGCAATATTGTTGCCTTCCGCTTCTACAATAGCTTTCAGATCATCGAGTGACACACGACCGTCGGCAGTTGATTTCACTTCCACAATCTCCAGTCCGCATACAGCAGCCGAAGCTGGGTTAGTGCCATGTGCCGAGTCAGGTACGATGACTTTGGTACGCGCCATATCACCACGACTTTCATGATACCCTCTGATTACCATCAGTCCTGTCAGTTCACCGTGCGCTCCAGCAAAAGGCTTGAGTGTAAAGTCAGCCAGTCCGGTCAGTGCACAGAGCGCTTTCTTCAGCCGTTGGCATACTTCCTTTGCGCCCCGTGTCGTTTCAGCGGGTTGTAGCGGATGCAAGCGTGTGAACTGTGGCATAGCAGACACTTCCTCATTGATTTTAGGGTTATACTTCATGGTGCATGACCCCAGAGGATAGAATCCGTTATCCACTCCGAAATTGTTGGCCGAGAGATTGGTATAGTGACGTACCACGGTCAGCTCGTCACATTCCGGCAGTTCGGCAGGATGTTGTCGTTGCATACTTTCCGGCATGTTATAGTTGCCATACTCGTTTCTGGGCAGCGAATAGCCCTTTCTGCCAGGCTTCGACAATTCGAAGATGAGATTTCCGTATAACTTGTTGTTCATAAGGCTTTGCTGTGGATTAGAGGTTGATAAGGCTGACCAGACGGTCAATGTCAGACTTGGTGCGTTGCTCAGTGACGGCAATCATCAGTTGGTCGTCTGCCACTTTCACACCACCGAAGATACCTTCGTCGGAAAGGCATTGGAGCAGTCCGTCGAGGTCACCGTCGTAGCGTACCACAAATTCGTTGAAGAAAGGCTGTTGATAGACAAATTGGAAACGACCTGTTGCTATCAGTTGGTCACACAGATAATGGGCGCCGGCATACGACAGCTGTGCAGCTTCGCGCAGTCCCTCCTTGCCCATGAGCGATAGATATATGGTGACGAAGAGCGCCATCAGGCTCTGGTTAGAACAAATGTTTGATGTAGCTTTCTGTCGGCGGATATGCTGTTCGCGTGCCTGCAGCGTGAGCACAAAAGCACGTTGTCCTCTGTTGTCCTGTGTCAGTCCGACGATGCGTCCCGGCATCTTACGCAACAGTTTCTCCGTGCAACACAGATATCCCACGTATGGACCACCAAACTGCATTGGGATGCCCAACGACTGTGCATCGCCTACTGCGATGTCAGCCCCCCATTCGCCTGGTGTTTTCAGTAGGGCGAGGTCGGCAGCAATGCTATCGATGACAAACAGACCCTTATTGGTATGGATGAGATCGGCAAAACCGCTATAGTCCTCCACAATGCCGAAATAGTTGGGCTGTTGCACGAGAACACCAGCCACACCACCTTCCGCCAACTGTCGTTCCAGATCTTCACGGTCGGTAACACCGTCTCGTGAGGCAACAGTTCCGAGCTGGATGCCATGATAGTGTGCATAGGTCTGCATCACCTGCAGCGTCTTGGGATTGACTGTATCGCTCACCAAGAATCGGTTTTGCTTCTTCCCCGATGCCGCCGCCATCATCATGGCTTCAGCGCAGGCAGTCGTGCCGTCATACATGGAAGCATTGGAGATATCCATGCCCGTCAGTTCAGCCATCATCGACTGATATTCGAAGATGTAGTGGAGCGTTCCCTGCGATATCTCCGCCTGATACGGCGTATAGCTGGTCAGCAGTTCAGAACGGCTCAACAGATTGGGAATCACCGCCGGTGTATAATGGTCATAGACCCCTGCGCCGCCGAAACACATCATAGGACGGTTCATGGCGCCCAGTTGTTCAAACACCTGGCGCACCTCGGTCTCGCTCATTTCGTCAGGCAGATCATAGTCGCCACGGAAACGGATAGCCTCCGGCACTTCTGCATAGAGGTCATCGAGACTGCTGATACCGACGCGCTGCATCATCTGTTGCAGGTCGTCGTCGGTATGTGGAAAATACTTATAGGACATAGGCATATAGGCTTTTTGCGTGAATCACTGATTGCAGAAAGCCTCGTAAGCCTTGGCATCCATCAGCTGATCCAGTTCTCCGGTATCGCTGAGTTCCACTTTGATAATCCAGTTTTCGAAAGCATCCTGATTGATGAGTTCGGGCTGGTCTTCGAGTGCTTCGTTCACTTCCAGTACAGTACCGCTTACGGGCGACAGCAAATCGCTGGCAGCCTTCACGCTCTCTACCGCACCGAAGTCTTCACCTGCTGTTATCTCATCGTCAACATCGGGCATATCCACATAGACCACATTGCCCAGTGCGTTCTGTGCATAGTCTGTGATACCGATAAAACCGGTGTTACCTTCAACACGTACATACTCGTGTGACTCGCTATAATAGAGTCCTTCAATTACTTTTGCCATAATCGTATAGTTCTTTTTAGTTATTGTATATATTTTCTCATTTCTTGTAATGCTTGTCGTAGAAGCGCTTCTTGACCACAGTTCCAGGGAACACCTTTTTGCGAATCTGCACTTCCAGTTCTGTGCCGAGTGGCGCATACTGGCTGTCGATAAGTGCCATACATACGCTCTTGTCGGTAGAGATGGTATGGTATCCTGTCGTCACAGTACCGATGGGCTGTCCGTCTTTCATCACGGTATAGCCATGACGGGGAATCGCTTTGTCTTGGAGTTCTATACCCACGAGTTTCTGGGCTACACCTTCAGCTTTCTGTTTGGCAAGGGCGTCACGTCCCACAAACTCCTCTTTATCGAGTTTGACAAACATGCCCAGTCCAGCCATGATAGGAGTGATTTCGGCAGACAGTTCATCACCGTAGAGCGGCAGTCCCACTTCGAAGCGCAGGGTGTCGCGGCATCCCAGTCCGCAAGGTGTCACGCCGGCAGCCATCAGTTTATCCCAACACTGGTTGATATAATCGGGAGTGGCATATATCTCAAAGCCATCCTCACCGGTATATCCGGTGCGCGACACGATGACGTCGCCCATGGTCTTGAAGGTGTAGAAAGTCAGTTCGCTGCATGGCAGATTGAGTATCTCTTCCATGATGCGCTCCGCTTCCGGCCCCTGCACTGCCAACTGTCCGTAGTAGTCGCTCTGATTGTCGAGTGTCACGTTGAACCCCTCGGCTTGCAACTGGATCCAAGCCCAGTCTTTGTCGATATTGGCAGCATTGATGACCAGGAAAAAGCGGTCGTCCGCCATCTTATATACCAACAGGTCATCGACCACTCCGCCATTCTCATAGCACATCATGCCATAGAGGATTTTGCCGACAGCAAGACCTTCCACATTATTGGTGAAGATATGGTTAACGTAGCGCTCAGCGTCTGTACCGCTGACGAGCACTTCGCCCATGTGGCTCACGTCGAACACACCACAATGTTGACGCACAGCTTGGTGTTCGTCAGTGATGTTGGAATACTGTATGGGCATGTCGAACCCACCAAAGGGCGAAATGAGAGCGCCCAGTGCCACGTGTTTGTCGTAAAGACAGGTGCGTTTGTTGTTCATAGGCTGTTTGAATATTTATATATTGTTGTTATTGGGTTTTTAGTATTTTGCTCAACCTGCCAGTAGGTTGACGAAGTCCTCTTTCTCAAGGTTGTAGATGATGTCGTCTATCCGGTCAGGGAGAATACATCTGATAGACTCTCTGGTAAGCGGAACACCCCGCAGTTTTTTGAGCAGTCCGTTGTCGAGATCGCCGATGAGGAAGTAGTCCCCCATCAGGTTGACATCGTGTATGACATTATGTCGCATATCGATTCTCACCTCAAATTCTCCTACGCCCTCTATCCTCTTGTGCTTCACCACGGTGTAGCGTGGGTTGTTGCCGTAGATGAAATCGTCGGTGAGATATTCCTCTTCGATATGTTCTATCTCTTCAATCTCTTTCTCTCCGAGGCAATAGGTCTCGTCGCAGAAGTGCTTGATGGCAAACTCTCTGAGTTCGTCAACATTGAGAGTGATATGGTTTTTGAGCAAGTCAATGCGCTGGCATACGCTCTCCACACCCTTTGAGAGTAGTTTCAATCCTCCCGGTGTGATAGCCCCCACCATGTTGACGATATCTGTGTCGTAGAGCAGGGTGCTATGCAGGATGCTCCGGCCCGGTATGCGATAGAATGCGCTGCCCGACAGTTTTCTGTTGCCCAGCATCACATCGTTGCGTCCATTGGCTTTGGCATCGACGCCCAACCGATGGAGCATCGTGACCAGCATGCCCATATACTTGTTGAAGGTGAATCCCACCCCTTCGTCGTCGGTGATATACGACAGCATCAGGTTGTTCATATCGGCATACACACAGCCCCCACCGCTCTTACGGCGGTAGGTCTGTATGTTATGGCGGCGACAGAAAACAAGGTTCACCTCGTTGTCGATCAACTGGTTTCTGCCGAATATCACGGTGGGCTCCACCTGCCAGATAAAGAAGCAGTCGGCAGCCTTCAGGTGTCTGGCCACGTATTCTTCCATAGCCAGATAGAAGGTCAGTCTCCTTGTCTTATTGTCGGGCAGTGCGATGTGCAGCATGTCTTAGCATTCTTAGTTAGTAATCAGAGGCAAATGTAGCAAGAAATTTTGAATACTGCAAATTATTTGCATATTATTTCTTGTCGTAGGCATGCAACGGATAGTCGGTGGTATAGTGGAGACCTCTGCACTCCTTGCGTTCCAACGCCCATCGTGTGATGAGATATCCCACATTGATCATGTTGCGCAGTTCGCAGATGTCCCTACTTGCCTTGACGCGCTTGAAGAGCCGTTCGGTTTCCTCATAGAGCATGTCGAGTCGGTCCCATGCCCGGTGCAGGCGCAGGTCAGAGCGCACGATGCCCACATAGTTGGACATGATCTGCGTCACTTCCTTGACCGATTGCGTGATGAGCACTTTCTCTTCGTTGGTCATAGTGCCCTCGTCGTTCCACTCCGGCACATTGGTATTATAGTCGTATTCGTCGATATGCTGCAGCGAGTGTCTGGCAGCGGCATCGGCATAGACCACCGCCTCGATGAGCGAGTTGCTTGCCAGTCGGTTGCCGCCGTGCAGTCCGGTGCATGAACACTCACCAAGGGCATAGAGCCGTTCAATGCTCGACTGTCCGTTGAGATCTACTTTGATGCCTCCACACATATAGTGTGCTGCAGGGCGCACGGGGATGTAGTCGGTGGTGATGTCGATACCTATCGACAGGCACTTCTGATAGATATTGGGGAAATGGTGGCGCGTCTCTTCTGCGGACTTATGGGTCACGTCAAGACAGACGTGGTCCAGTCCGTGTATCTTCATCTCCTTGTCTATGGCGCGTGCCACGATGTCACGTGGTGCGAGCGACAGCCTTTCGTCGTATTTCTCCATGAAGGTCTCGCCGTTGGGCAGTTTCAGTATGCCGCCATAGCCTCGCATCGCCTCGGTGATGAGGTAGGCAGGGTGTGTCTCTTTCGGATTATGCAGTACGGTGGGATGAAACTGCACGAACTCCATATCTGCCACCGTACCTTTGGCGCGATAGACCATGGCGATACCATCGCCAGTGGCTATCACGGGGTTCGACGTGGTGAGATATACCGCTCCGCATCCACCGGTACACATCACGGTGATTTTCGCCAAATAGGTATCTACCTTCTCTGTGTCGGGATTGAGCACGTATGCTCCGTAACACTGGATGTGTGGTGACCGTCGGGTGACGCGCACACCAAGATGATGCTGGGTGATGATCTCCACGGCGAAATGGTGCTCTTTGATATCGATGTTCGGATTGTTGCGCACCGCCTCCATCAGTCCTCGCTGTATCTCCGCACCGGTATCGTCGGCATGGTGGAGAATACGGAATTCAGAGTGGCCTCCCTCGCGGTGCAGGTCAAAGTGCCCGTCTTTCTTGTCGAAATTGACTCCCCAGTTGACGAGTTCTTCAATCTGTGACGGTGCATTACGCACCACTTGTTCCACGGCCTTAGGGTCGGAGATGTAGTCGCCGGCTATCATTGTATCTTCAATGTGCTTTTCAAAGTTATCCACTTTCAGATTAGTGACAGAGGCAACACCACCTTGCGCAAACGAGGTATTGGCCTCATCGAGCGAACTTTTGCAAATCATACAGACGCGTCCCTTATTGGCACGTGCTATCTTCAGGGCGTAGCTCATACCGGCCACACCTGCACCTATTATGAGATAATCGTACTTATAAACCATAACGTTTCGTTATAATATTGGTGCAAAAATACTAATTTCTTATGGAAAATCGACCATCAAACCATATTATTTTGTAATTTTGCACCCATATTATGAGTAAGATTAAGATTATACTGTTATTATTGTGGGCAGCAGTGGCTGCTTCTGCCCAGGAAACAGAGGAGCCCGATACCTTTCAGGTCGATACCATCGATGTGGCACTGCCATGGCCGCGGAACATCCAGTATCGCCTCGACTCGCTGCTCCGCCACCCTATGTTTGAAACCAGCACTGTGGGTCTGGAGGTCTATGACCTGACAGCCGACTCTATATTATATAAGGTGAACGAGCACCAGATGTTGCGTCCGGCATCGACCATGAAGCTTCTCACCGCCATCACCGCCATCGACAAGTTGGGCGGCTCCTACCAATTTCGCACCCAACTCTATTATACCGGAAAGGTAGAAGACCACACCCTGACGGGCGATCTCTACTGCGTGGGCGGTTTCGATCCGCGTTTCAACATCGACGACATGAATGCCTTCGTGGAGAGTATCCGCCGCATGGGCGTAGACACGATCCGCGGCAGCATCGTGGCAGACCGCAGCATGAAGGATGCCGACCTCTTGGGCGAGGGATGGTGTTGGGACGACGACAATCCGCCGCTGTCGCCACTGACCATCGGTCGCAACACGCAGTTTGTCGATCGCTTCATCCGCCAGCTCGTTGACGACGGAGTGGTGCTCGATGTGCGCATATCCGACGGCACACTGCCCGACAGCGCCTTCCACCTCTGTTCACGTTTCCACAGCATCGACCAGATACTGTTACGCATGATGAAGCAGAGCGACAATTTCTATGCCGAAGCCATGTTCTACCAGTTGGCAGCCCATCAGGGCCACCGCCCTGCGCGCGCCAAGGATGCCGCCGCCATTGTCAAGCGGTTGATTTCCAAGGTAGGACTGGGCCATCGTCCCTACCGCATAGCCGACGGCAGTGGACTATCGCTCTACAACTATCTCTCTGCAGACCTTGAGGTGCGCCTCCTGCGCTATGCCTACCGCAACAGCACGGTCTATCTCCATCTTCTGCCCTCGCTCCCTGTGGCGGGCAGCGATGGCACCTTGCGCAACCGCATGCGCGGCTCGTTTGCCGCCGACAATGTCAAGGCAAAGACCGGAACACTCGAAGGCGTATCGGCACTGGCTGGCTATTGCACCGCTGCCAACGACCATCGCCTGTGTTTCTCCATCATCAACCAAGGTGTCATGCACACCAGCAACGCACGACGATTCCAAGACCGAGTCTGCAATGCACTTTGTGCACCTTGATGATACACAGCGCGATACATACGCGTACACGAAAGACTGTCGTCGGTAAACGACTATTCACGCTGTTGTTCCTCGGTTAGTTGATGAAAGAGAGCGGTGAATCAACAGCACCGCTTTCAGATACAGTTATTTTAGTTTTCAAAAAATTTCGACCACTCGACCACCACGTCAACCTAACACGCAGTGGTTTAGAACTTTAAGTGGTGGTCGAATCCTTAAATTTCGACCACACTTCGACCACCGCTTCGACCACACTTCAACAGCTCTTCAACCACGCGGATTGCCATCTATCAGCATCATAAATCTCTGAACAAGCATATATATCTATGTCTAAGTGGGGTATTTGAGTTTGTCAGCGCTTTTTCAAACCTTGATAATATTTTTATCCAACGTTAGACAATACCATTGTCAAACGTTGGACAATACCATTGTCAAACGTTAGATAACACCATTGTCAAACGTTGGATAACACCATTGTCAAACGTTGGATAACACCTTTTTCGAACATTGAAAACACCTTTATCAAACGTTGAAAATACCTTTATCAAACATTGGACAGGACCTCTATTAAACGTTATTTCCAAATACCGATCAGTTTTATTTCTGAATGACAATTGTTATTTTTATGGATAGATATGAGCATCGCAGATATGCTTACGCCATTCTGTGGTCGAAGTGTGGTCGTAATCCCATGATTTAGGTTTTCGACCACACCATAAGACACTAACAGATAAAACATTGCAAATATCCGTGGTCGTGTGGTCGAAATTTCTTGAAAACTAAAATAACTGTACGCGAAAGCGGAGTTGCCATTCGCCCTCACCTCGACAGACTGACTTTAAGCGACAGTCCGAAATCGTGGGTAGTGGTTGGATAGCTTGCTGATGACAGCAAGGGGGTGTTGGTCTGCCGATCGTAGTAGGCGCTGAGGGTGAGCAGGCGCGACAAAGTATAGTCTGCCACAAAAGACAGGCGGAGGGCGGTATTGCCGCTGTTGGCGGCACTCGTAGCGGTAGCAATATCGCGAGAGAGGGATGCCTGACGACGCAACGAGAGGTCGAGACGCAACGAGAGGTCGTGGTTGACACCTGTCTTGACACTCTTCTGACTGTCGGGCTGTTGGCGCTGGCTGCGCTGGGCGCGGCTCACCCTACGATTGCCGGCGGTGCCGAAGAGGTTGAAGTCGCTGATGGTATATGCCATGCCCAGCACCCAGTCGTTGGAACGGCTCTCGTTGATCTGCACACTCGTAGTGGATAGGCTGACAATGCGCGTGGTGCGGTATTCGAGTTTCACACTGAGGTCGTTGTGCAGCGACACATCGATGCCGAGCAATGGCGAGAAAGCTTCGTTCAGACTGACAGTCGGTACACTATAGTCGGCAAGCGTGGCAGCATTGGTGGCGGAGTAGCTACCTACGGCATAGATGCTCCGATAGGCGTGTGACAGCGTGATGCTCTTGAAATGGTCTGCCACCCATGACAGCGCAGAGAGCCCCGTATAGCGTACGGTCCAATTGGGCAGCATCGATGCCAGCGAGGGGAAGAAGCTGCCACTACCTCCACTGCTGGTATAGGCGGAGAGGAAGGCGGGTATCATGACGGTGGCATGATAGGCATCGGGCACACTACCGTAGGCCGCGGCGGCTCGCTGCCGATAGCCTTCGAGCGACCGACAGAAGCGGCTGAACGAAGCGGAGCGGTATCCGCCTGTGGCACTGCCCGTGGATTCCAGTGCCGACTTGAGCGACAGGGTGGTCATAGAGAATGATCCGCTCAGCGTGGTGGGCATGCCGGAATACATATATTGTATGGTACGCGCACGTGTGTGCGTGCGACTGGCATGGAGGTCGATGCGCAACCCGCGCAGGGGTTCCAGCACGGCGCGCAACTGCAAGTCGGTGGTGTGGTTGGCAGTGGCTGGCGATGCGATGCTGTCTGCTGTGAGCAGCCATCCGCGGTCGAGGGCTCGACTGACATAGGCATCATCTACCGTGCCGAAGGCGAAGGCGAGACCAGGTGCCATCAGATGGCCGCCTCGCTGTCCGAAAACATCACCTATGGTGGGAAGGAAGCCGGGTACCGACAGCGAGTAGTCGTCTCGATAGGTGAGACTGGCGGAGCGCACCATCATGAGTACCTGGGTGGCTGACTGCAGGGAGCGATACCACCACTGGCGGTCTAAGGGTGGGCGCTCGGCTACCGACAGCAGGATAGTGGCGGTGTCGCGAGAGTCGATGCGCAACTGGCGGCGGTCAAGCAACTTATAGCGCAGGGGGTAGGTGCGCCCGTCGCGAGTGCGTGCGGTGACAATGAGTCGGCGCGTGGCCTTGTCGTGGGTCACTATGGTAACGGTGTCTGCCGACAGTCTGACTTCGCGTTGCCACGTACCTTGGTTTTTGGGCAGGATGCGCTCTTCTCTGCTCTTCGGCTGCGACCTCTTTGCCGCAGTTCTGCCACGCACTGTCGGCTGTCTGCCGACAGTCTGCCATTTGGCACGCTGCTGATTGAGGCGGCGCAGAAAGGGCACGTGGTTATAGAGGGTCTCCATATTGAATGTGGCAGAGAGGCTGACCTGCCGGTTGGTGGTGATGGTATGTCCCAGACTGGTACCGTCGTCGAGTTCTGTGCCGCGCAGCCAACTATAGTGGGCGTCGTACTTGGCAGTGCCGGTCACCCAGTCGAAGACGGGCAACAGGCTGAGTGGCCACTGCAGGGTAGCTGAGAAGCGCTGCTGATAGTCGAGCGGTTCGCCAAAGCGGCGGATGCTCTGCCATACCGAGTCTTTCCATGCCTGATACTGTTCGGGATAGAGGTCTTTGTTGACGGGGGTGTAGGGTTCTTCTATCTGTGCGTGGGTGGCAGACTGGAAATCGAGGTGGAGGCGCTGGGTGAGATCCCAGCGTACGGCAAACTCGCGATTCCACAGAAACTGCTGACTGAAGGTTAGGGGTAGCTGTTGACCGCCTATGCTCTCCATGTCGCGCTCTTGCAGTTCGTAGTAGTTGCGCAGCATCTCGGTATTGAACGAGATGCTCTGCGGTAGCCAGTTCACTCCTAACTGTCTGGGATATTGCGTCCATTGGGAGCGGCCCTTGATCTTACGGAACGGTACCCAGGGCTTCACCACGGGTTCATAGACATAGTTGAAAGCACCACGCCACTGATCTTCCTTCTCATAGACCGTGGTCTCGCCACTGGTCTGGCGGTGGGAGTGGCTGTAGGAGAACGAGAAATTGGCAGGGTCGTAGGGCATGGGGGCTTTTCTTGAACGGATGCCGACACGCACATTAGACAGCGACAGATTGGTATTGGTGGTGCGGGTGACGGCGATACGCTCGATGGAATCGCGCTCCTGCTTGTTGGCTGCGGCATCGAGTGCCTCGTCGAGGGTCAGGTCAGTATCGAGCGGATTGTATTTCGGACGGGTTTCCTCTTTCGTCACCGAATAGTATAGCGGTGCCGACACCTTGGCTTTGTCGGGGAAGAAGCGTCCCAGTTCGATACTGGCGGTGACTGAATAGGTCTTGTAATCGTCAGTGGAGCGCTGTAACACGCTCTCTTCGAGTCCGCCAAATCCGCTGGTCATCATCCTTCCACTGACATTGACCGTCCCCACATCGGAGAGTTGCATATTCATGGCGCCACTCACAGCCCAGCCTCCATTGTCGTTGAAGTCGCGCAGACGGAGCTCATTGACCCACACCTCTCCCGACTTTTGCGTGCCCGACTTGTTGCGCACACCGATCATCAGCGTTCTGACCTCACCGAG
Organism: Prevotella sp. P5-126; assembly: GCF_002251185.1. Taxonomy (NCBI): domain Bacteria; kingdom Pseudomonadati; phylum Bacteroidota; class Bacteroidia; order Bacteroidales; family Prevotellaceae; genus Prevotella; species Prevotella sp. P5-126. The sequence continues at coordinate 26,248 of NZ_NPIZ01000054.1, read as the reverse complement.
CGACGGATTGCCGAGGATGCTTACCGTGCAACCGGTATGGCTGGCATCGGGCTCTGAGTAGATTTGCGTGAACACAGTCCCACCCTGTGCCCTTGACTTGTTGCGCTGTCGCTTGAGACGGGTAAAGGCGGAGAGGTTGACATCAAGCATATTAGCCTCTGGCCACACAGCCCTGCGATCGTCGATGCTGTATTTGTTGTAGTCGTTGCGATCGGGAGTCAGCGTCAGCGGTATCTCGTACTCATAATAGTTGTTTTTATAATCGCTACCCAACCGCACGAATACTGCCAAATCGCCATGTTGCAAGTCTGTGGCATCATCGATGAGGTGGTTGGCATGGACAAACATCTGCAGATGCCTGTACCGGCGCAGGTCGAGCATGGTGTTCTTATAGACCGCCTTCGACTCGGCGGGTGCGAGATTACGCACCACGAGGTTCATCGCCTGCTCGTTGTCTTCCACGAGTTGCGGTTGGGAGGGGTCGGTAACACGACTGATGCCTGGCGGCAAGACATAGTTGACGGGACGCTTGTCGTTGTTTTCCTCAATATTCACCGCACTGACCTCGATGGTTCCTGTAGTCGCGCCATTGGTCAGGGGCTGCTGATAGATGCGCCATTCGCCACGCACCAAATCGAGAGAACCGAAGCGCAACACCACCGGGCGGCGAAACTGGGTGAGAAACATGCGCATGAAGCGGATGCTGGTGAAGTCGTTGATATTGCCCACCCGCTGGTCATACTGGCTGAGGGGAATGCGAAACTGATACCACCGGACGGTTTCACTCGTTCCGTTGCGCAGCGGCACCGTTGCCTCGCGAATGTCGGTGATATGGTTATATCCCAGGCGCATATCCTCTGGGCGTATGCTGACACGATACTGGTAATAGCGTTCGTATTCGTTGAGCGTATAGTCCTGATTGATATCCTCCACATCGGGCGTGGTCTTATAGCTGGTATCATAGCCTTCGGTCTGACTGTCGGAATCGGGCGAATTGCCTTGCGGCATGTTGATTCGCTTATAGCGTTCAAGGATGGAGGTCTTGCGCTCATCATAATCGCGACCACGGTAATAGTGGTAGTTGTCGTTTGCGGGATCGGCATGGATGGCGGCACGCACACTGTCATTGACCTGCACACCTTCCAAGAAGCGGACATACGCTGGTTGGGAGCGTTCCTCTTCATCAGTCAGTCCGTTGAGTCCCACATCTTGTTTGAGGCGTGCTCCGGCTGTTGTGGCAAAGGCGTAGGTCTCTGTCGGCTGCTGGGGCACCTTACCCCATGCTGTACGGATGAACGATCCCTGTCCGTCAACAGGCATATTGCTCTCCGAGAATTTCTTGCCGTCGCGCAAGACGTCCTCACTCACCTCACCAAGATTGATGTAGAGGTCGCCACCGTAATCAGCAGCACCGCCATCGCGGTCGGCATAGATAAAGGGGTCGAGCAACCAAAATTCCACATATTCGATATTGGCGGTTTCGAAATCATTGGTATCCAGGCGGCGCATCATGCCTCCCCATCGCTGTTGCGGATTGCGCAAGTGTCCATCGGCGGTGAGGTCGGTAGTGAGGTTGTAGGCTCCGCGCTCTTCGGGATAATAAGCCAAATCGAGGATGGGCAGCGTGGCTGTCACACCACTGTAAGTGCTCTGCTGACGGTTGGGATAGAGTTCGCTAACATAGACTGATCTCACATAGTGGTTTGACAACTGCTGGAGGTCGCTCTTGATATGGCTGGGGGTGAGCGACGACGAGCGATAGGTGAAGATAGGATCGATATTATACCATGCCAGCAAGGCACGGTTGAAACCACTTGTCACTGAGTCGCGGTCGGCATGTTCGGGAAACATGCTCGGCACGCTCGATATCACCCATGCCTTGGGGTCGCTGACGTCAATGCCGTTTTTGGCATTCTCGAAATCATCAATATACGAGGCATGGCTCTGCGTGCCGCCTGCCTGACCTGCCAAGAGTTGGGCGAACTCGCCAGTAAAAGAGAGTTGCGAGGGTTTTGTGCAATGGAGGAAGGGCAGACGGTTGAGCATATTGGTGAGCCATTGACTCTCCTGTCGCCAGTTGATGTTGAGTCCCCACAACATGTTGCGCAGCGGTTCGCTACCCATGGTCACCTTCGAGGTCAGCGGTTGCTCGGTCAGATACTGTAATGTGCCGCCCAACTGCAATGCCTTACTGACGTCATACTGCCAGTTGAGTCCTAACATGGTTTTGCGCTGCATGCCATAGTCGGTATCGCTCTCCAGCGATACATTGACATTGGTGCCGGCATCGATAATGTTCTGGTTGAGAATGGTCACCTCACCCACAGCATAGTCAACACTATAGTCTGATCCTTCAGTCAGTACCACACCGCCGGCAGTCACCACCACCGACCCTTGCGGCACATTATAGGCACCGAGCGAGATGACATTGGCTGACGTTCCCCGATACTGACCGACAAGCATATACTTATTCTTCTCTGCCATCTGCCGTGCTGCCGTTCGGGTGGTGTCATAGAGTTCGGCAAACACATAGCGTTCAGCCTCATCGGCACTGACACCATGAGAGGTGAGATAGCGACGCAAGGTCTGGCCGAAGGGTTCGACTGCTGGCAGGAATACACGGCCGTCGCCGACGGTGTAGTCCTCAACATAATCGAAATAACCATTACTATTGGGGCGATTGTTGTTGTCAAGACGGTCGCATCCCAATACCCGCAACAGGGGAGTATCTTTAACCTGCTGCACGGGGATGTAGTTGAGCCATACACCAGTAGTATCGCTTTGATACTTGATATCGAGACGAAACTTAGTACGCTCCACCTGAGATGCCAGATAATACACATTCTTCATCATCAACCGCCAGTTGGGCTGCATCGGATGGTTGCTGGTATTCTTCAGCGATTTAACGAATATTGCTTCTGAAGTATTGGTATGATCGGATGCGAATTCACCCACTTGGTAAACCCGACCGCCTGAGGTATATTCGAAAGCTACGGCAAGCACCTGATCGGGTTGTAAGGTGGTATGGAGCGATATATAGCCAAGGGCACTGTTGACTGTATATTCCGAACTATTGAGCAGACGGGCGGAAGAGAGTTTCTCGTAATCGCTACCGCCCGTAAACTGAGGCACTCCATCAAGCACCGTCGTCGTTTGTTCCGACTGACGTGCTGCGACATAGTCAGTGGTCATGGCTTGATATTCGCCATTGGCGGTATTGGCAGGAACAGAAGAAACGGTTCCGCCACTGCCCCAGCGCGTCGAACGACTCTCACCAAGATCGGCAAGGGCTATGATATTGCGAGTATTGGCGGTAGTACCCGTCTTGTTGGTCACCCACACCTCCACTCTTGTAATCTGGATGCCTGTAGTGAGATTGGGCAACTGTTGCATGGCGGCATCATAGTGTTCACGAAAATACTGGGCAAGGAAGAAGTGACGATTCTCTTCATAATCTGCCACATTGATTTCAAAAGGTGTCAGCTGTACGCCTCCCTTTGATGAGACACTGGTGGTTGATGATTTCTTCTGCGAAAAGACGGTCTGCAGTTTCAACCGTCCAAACTGCATATCGGTACGTACACCGAAGAGGCTCGATGCACCCTTGATCAGTGAGTTTTGCGAAGGGAAGGTGATATTGCCTGCCTCAATGAGTTTGATGATCTCATCTTCCTTTCCCTCATAACGCAACTTGATATTCTTGGTATCGAAGTCGAAGGTGGCATCGGTGTTGTAGTTGAGGTTCATATTCAACTTATCACCTACCTTTCCCGTCACATTAAGGTTGATCTTCTCGTCAAAGTCTATGGATTTTGTTCGGCGATTGCGTACTGGCAACGACGGATTGTCGATATTCTTGATATTGCCACCCAGTTTCAGTTCTGCCGTTCCCATCATCTTGATGCGCACACCACCGGGACCAAATATCTTGTCGGCTGGACCGAGATCAAAATGCATGTCGGCAAAATCAAACTTGTTCTTCCCCTTGGTTGCCACATTTTCGGCATTCTTCTGGCGAAAGAAGGTGCCCATCCTTCGTTTGAGCGACCACTGTCCATACTCATCAGGGGACATCAGCAGGGGAGTAGTCAGATAGCGCCCTCCCATCTTCTGGCCTACAACATAAGTATTGGCGGTGTCGTCATAGTCCACCTGGAGCGCAATATTGCGCGGCATACGAAGGTCAAGGGGGATGGTGTCGAGGTCGGCAACAAACCTGGGGGCGGTGCGCTGCGGAGTCCAACGGGGCTTTACCACACTATCGACCACGCTGTCGGCAACAACGGGCAACGGCACCGTCGGTACTTCCAACGGTGCCTGCTTGTGCTGTTGAGCCATGGCAAAAGCACCAATGCTCAGCATCACCATGGCGATATGACCTACCCTAAACGCCAATCGCTTCTTGTTTTGTTTATTTGATTTGTTTTAATGCCAGTTTCACAACCTGCTCCACTGGCGCATCGGGCTGATCCTTCAATATCTGCACCACGACTTTCTGTGTAGGAGCAGGCGAGAATCCCAACATAGTAAGGGCTGCCACTGCTTCGTCTTTGACAGCAGTATCAACAGCGACAGCTACCGATCCGCCAGCAGGCAGTTCGTCGGCAATGCCCAAGGCTACTATCTTATCTTTCAGATCAACAATGATACGTTGGGCAGTTTTCAGTCCGATACCCTTGATGCTCTTGATAAGTTGCTCATCACCGGTGGAGATCGCAGCACACAATTCTGCCACACTCATCGATGACAGCACCATTCGGGCTGTATTTGCCCCCACACCGCTAACAGTAATAAGCAGTTGAAACATCTCGCGCTCCTTCTTACCTGAAAATCCATAGAGCACATAAGCATCTTCGCGGATAGCCTCATAGACATAGAGTTTCACGGTGTTCTTTCCCTGTATCGCACTATACGTGGTGAGCGATATGCTCATGGCATAGCCCACACCGGCAGCCTCAACAGTGGCTGAGGCAGGACTGAGCTCTGCCAGTTCGCCTTTAATATAATCTATCATAACTTATAATTTTGTATTAATACAATAGTTATAACGCTTGTTGGTGACGATTTATTGTGTGAGACGCCCACAAATCTTCAAATTGTCAGAATTGAAGGTCAGAGAAGAAAATATTCCACCAAACTGTAACGATTCTCATGCAAAAAGTGTAATTTTGCACACAGACAGACAATAAGACAACTCAAAACAAGATACAAACATGAAGAAAATTCGCGCTGCCGTAGTTGGTTACGGCAACATCGGCAAATACGCCGTAGAAGCTCTTGAAGCCGCTGAAGACTTCGAGATTGCAGGAATCGTCCGCAGAAACGGAGCAGACAACAAACCCGCAGAACTGGCTGCATACCCTGTGGTCAAGGATATCAAGGAACTGAAAGATGTAGATGTAGCCATTCTTGCCACTCCTACTCGATCATGTGAAGAACATGCCATGCAGATTCTGCCTCTGGGCATCAACACCGTCGATTCGTTTGATATACATACCAATATCCGTGGTTATCGCGAAAGACTGATGGAGGTTAACAAGAAAACCGGTACCGTCAGTGTGATTGCTGCGGGATGGGATCCAGGATCAGACTCTATCGTACGTACGCTCATGCAGAGCCTCGCACCAAAAGGTCTGACCTATACCAATTTCGGACCAGGAATGTCTATGGGACACTCTGTATGCGTTCGTTCGAAAGCGGGTGTAAAGAATGCACTCTCTATGACTATTCCTTTGGGCGAGGGCATACATCGCCGCATGGTATATGTAGAATTGGAAGACGGTGCCAAGCTTGATGAGGTGACAGCTGCCATTAAAGCCGATCCATACTTTGCCAACGATGAGACACACGTCTTTGCCGTTGAATCAGTGGATGCTGTTCGCGATATGGGTCATGGCGTACATCTTGTGCGCAAAGGTGTAAGTGGAAAGACTCAGAACCAGCGTTTTGAATTCGACATGAGCATCAACAACCCTGCGCTCACTGCTCAGGTATTGGTCAATGTGGCTCGTGCCTCCATGCGTCAGCAACCCGGTTGCTACACCATGGTTGAACTGCCGGTCATTGACATGCTGCCCGGTGAACGCGCAGACCTTATCGAACATTTAGTATAACTCTATAAACGGAAGCCTGAGTCACAGCTATTTTCATAGCAGCTGACAGCTTAGGCTTCCGTTATTCTTTATTCATCACAACTGTATGCACCACCTTGAAATCTCCGACGAACAGTCACTCGACAATGCCGGCATCCGTGTCACAGCCGTACGCTTGATGGTATGGCGCACCATACGCCATGGTTTCAGTGATGCTTTTAGTCTGGCAGATGTTGAAAAGGCACTGCCTACAGTTGATCGCTCCACCCTGTTTCGCACACTCACCCTCTTTGCCAGTGTGCATCTGCTCCATGATATTGACGATGGAACGGGCATGCAGAAATACTGTGTCTGCCATTTTGACGATACCCGACAGTGTGACGGCCATGTTCATCTGACCTGTCGCAAATGCAACCGCACCTATTGTCTGACAAGCATACGCATACCCCATGTTCCACTACCCGATGGCTTTGTAATGGAAGAGGCGGAATATATCGTAAAAGGCATCTGTGCCGAATGTGCTAAAGCGGGGAAATAACATTTTTTACTATGCGGTGATCTGCCATTCACCAATTAGGAGCCGACATACCACACACCTATTCTGTATTTGAAGATAGAAGAGACCAACGTAAACGAACTATGCGAAAAGGCAATAGCAGGACACCGACACTATAGAGACTGACCGTCACCGCACTTTACAGGCCATCAATGAAATGCTTGCCAACGCTATTAAGAATACCACGAAGGGAAGTATCCTTTTGGATTGTCGCAAGATAAAAAATGACCAAGGAACAGACAGTATCGCTTTCTGCGTCACCGATACAGGATGTGGTATTGCCCACAAACATCATAAAACGTTGTTTGAAAGATTCGTCAAACTCGATTCCAACAAACAAGGTGCCGGATTGGGACTCTACATCTGCCATACCATTGCTACCAAACTGGGCGGATCAATCACAAACAGCTACAACGTTAGAAGAACAACAATAAGAAAATAAGCACTACTATAAACAAATAAAAAAAGTATGAAAAAAACTATCACATCTATGCTGACTTTGTTGGCACTCTGCATGCCAGTACTATTGTCAGCGCAAGACTATCAGAAGTATTACAACCAGACTCCAGTCACGTTAAACCAACCACAACAGGTCAACATCCCCAGCCGAAGCATCACGCTGACAGAGGCAGGCGGAATAGGCGACGGTGTTACCCTCTGCACCAAAGCCATCCAGGATGCCATCGACAAGTTGGCACAACAAGGCGGTGGACACCTCATAGTACCAACAGGCGTTTGGCTGACTGGTCCTATCGAACTGAAAGACCACATCGATCTGCATTTGGAAAAGAATGCCATCATCTATTTCTCACCTGACAAAAGCATCTATCGCGATGCAGACACCAAAGCCCGGAGAGTATATCCCTGCATCCGTGCTGAGAAACGTACTGACATTGCCATTACCGGAGAAGGTATCATTGACGGCAACGGTGCCCAATGGCGTCCCGTAAAGCGATCAAAAGTAAGCGATACAGAATGGAGCCAGTTTAAGAGTATGGGCGGACAGGAGATGAAAGATGGCACACTCTGGTATCCTTGGCAGATGCGCAACAGCTATCCTGACATTGCCAAATCGCCCGTAGCACAGGAGCAGATGCGCAACGACCTTGTGAGATTTGAAAAATGCAAAAGAGTTTTGTTCCAAGGCGTTACCTTCCAAAACTCGCCCCGATTCCACGTACATCCATGCTATTCTTCAGACATCATCATCGACGGCATCACCGTGCGTTGCCCTTGGAATGCACAGAATGGCGACGGCATCGACCTCTCCGACTGTCAACGTGTGCTGGTTGTCAATTCCACAGTCAATGTGGGTGACGACGGTATCTGCCTGAAGAGCGGACGTCCCAAAGCTTCTGCTGTATCAGGATGTGAAGACATTCTGGTAGAGAACAACACAGTATATCACGCACATGGAGCTTTTGTACTGGGTAGTGAGACAGCAGCCGGTGTGCGTCGTGTAGTGGCACGCAACTGCCGTTTTGCCGGAACAGATACCGGTTTGCGCTTCAAGAGCGGTGTAGGCCGTGGCGGTGAGACCAGCCAACTCTACATCAGCAATATCGTCATGACAGACATCAAAGACGAAGCCGTTGTTTTCCAGTGCGACTATGTCAATCGGCCAGCAGGAGCATCCGATGCCAAAGCATTGGCTCCAAAGGGTGATGAAGCACAATTTGTGCCCCATTTCCAAGATATCCATATCGACAATATCATCTGCCGTGGTGCAGAGACAGCCATCAAAGCCCATGGTATAGAAGGCATGCAATGCGTACGCGATATCAATATCAGCAACTCCACCTTCGTCTATAGCAAAAAGGGAGAAGACATTGATACAGCCAGTGCATCCGTAAAACTGACCAATGTGCGCCTGCTTAGCGATAAGAAACAATAACATGGCATAAAACTCCAATGATTGATAGTAGATAAAAAACCTATCAGTTATCATACAAAACCAAAGGTTAATGGGCAGAAATTCAGTTCTGCCCATTATTATTTCATTCAAAATTGCTAAAATATCACAAAAACCAGCCACAGACCGCAAATATCACACGAAGCCATGCATCAGTTAGCACATTTTTTCGTAACTTTGCAGCCTAATAGAGACAATATATTGTAATATAGCTATATAAACAACTAAGCGTAACACACTAATGAAATTAGACACATTGACCGCCATCTCGCCTATTGACGGACGTTACAGAAACAAAACAGAACAGTTGGCAGGATTTTTCTCAGAGTATGCACTCATCAAATACAGAGTGCGCGTAGAGATTGAATATTTCATCACACTCTGCGAGCTACCCTTGCCACAATTGGAGGATTTTGACCATAACCTATTCGAAACACTCCGCAACATCTACCGCAATTTCTCAGAAGAGAATGCCGGACGCGTAAAGGAAATCGAGAAGACAACCAACCACGACGTGAAAGCTGTGGAGTATTTCATCAAGGAAGAGCTCGACAAGATTGGCAATTTCGACAAGTATAAGGAGTTTATTCATTTCGGACTGACTTCACAGGACATCAACAACACCAGCGTTCCCCTCTCTATCAAGGAAGCACTCGAACAGGTGTATTATCCTATGGTAGAAGAGCTCATCGAACAGCTCAACGACTATGCCGAACAATGGAAAAACGTTCCTATGCTCGCCAAGACACACGGACAGCCCGCTTCTCCCACACGTTTGGGTAAAGAGGTTATGGTATATGTCTATCGCCTTGAAGAACAGTTGCGTGGATTGAAAGACACTCCCATTACCGCCAAATTCGGTGGTGCAACCGGTAATTACAACGCCCACCATGTGGCTTACCCACAATACGACTGGCGCGAATTCGGTAACAAGTTTGTGGCTGAGAAACTCGGATTAGAGCGTGAACAGTGGACCACTCAGATTTCTAACTACGACTGGATGGGCGCTATCTTTGATGCCATGCGCCGCATCAACACCATCATCATCGATCTCGATCGCGACTTCTGGATGTATATCTCTATGGAATACTTCAAGCAGAAGATCAAGGCTGGAGAGGTTGGTTCGAGCGCTATGCCTCATAAAGTGAACCCCATCGACTATGAAAATTCAGAAGGCAACCTCGGCATTGCCAATGCCATTCTGCAATTCTTAGCCCAGAAATTGCCCGTCAGCCGCCTGCAGCGCGACCTGACCGACTCTACTGTATTGCGCAACGTCGGCGTGCCTATGGGACATGCTGTCATTGCCATACAAAGCACACTGAAAGGCTTGCGTAAACTCATTCTCAACGAAGAGAAGATAGAGGCAGACCTCGACAACACATGGGCTGTGGTAGCAGAAGCCATCCAAACTATCCTGCGCCGCGAAGCATACCCCCACCCCTACGAGGCTCTGAAGGCATTGACTCGTACTAACCAGAAGATGACCCCAGAACTGATTCACGAATTCATTGCAGGTCTGGATGTCAGCGATGAGGTAAAAGAGGAACTTATGGCTATTACGCCAATGAATTATACAGGCATTTAAAGTATTAACCCCCAAAGAGGAACCGTGAGGTTCCCGAAAAAGAAAGGAAACAACAATTATGGATTTCGAAAACGAGAAGAAGACAGAAGAACAATCTGCAAACCAGCAGGGCGCCAGCAACCGAGAGGGTTACTCCAACCAACAGAACACTTATCGACAGGGGCGTTCACCACGTCCCCGTATTCATCAACAGACACGCACCTATAACCAGGGCGGCTACAACCGCAGTCAGAACGATGATGAAGGCGGTTTCCGTCCAGAAGGATTCGGTGCCGGACTTCAGAACAATAACGCCCAGCGTTCCTATCGTCCCCGCTACAACAATCAGCAGGATGGTGAACAGGGCGGATACCAGCCACGTCAGCAAGGTGGATACCAGCAGCGTGGAGGATATAACAACAACCGCGGTGGTTACCAGCAGCGTGGCGGATATCAGCAGCGCGGCGGTTACAACAACAACCGTGGATATAATCGCGGATACAACAACAATCAGCAGGACGGTGAACAGGGCGGCTACCAATCACGCCAGCAAGGCGACTTCCAGCAGGGAGGTTATCAGCAGCAAGGCGGATATCAGCAGCGCGGCGGTTACCAACAGCGCGGCGGTTACAACAACCGCGGTGGATACCAGCAGCAGGGTGGATATCAGCAGCGTGGCGGTTACAACAACCGCGGCGGATACCAGCAGCAGGGTGGTTACCAGCAGCGTGGCGGATATAACAACAAACGCGGATATAATCGTCAGCGCACTGCAGACTATGATCCCAATGCAAAGTACAGCTTCAAGAAGCGTATAGAATATAAAGAGGAGAACTACGATCCCAACGAGCCCATCCGTTTGAACAAATTCCTTGCCAACGCCGGTGTTTGCAGCCGTCGTGAAGCTGATGATTTCATCCAGGCAGGTGTAGTGACCGTCAACGGAGAAGTGATAACCGAATTGGGCACCAAGGTATTGCGCACCGACGAAGTGAAGTTCCACGACACTCCTGTCACTCCAGAGAAGAAAGTCTATGTGCTGCTCAACAAGCCCAAAGACTACGTGACCACCAGCGACGATCCTCAACAGCGTAAGACTGTGATGGATCTCGTCAAGGATGCTTGTCCTGAGCGCATCTATCCTGTAGGTCGTCTCGACCGCAACACCACCGGTGTGCTTCTGCTCACCAACGATGGTGACTTGGCATCGAAACTGACCCATCCTAAGTTCCTCAAGAAAAAGATTTATCACGTTTATCTCGATAGGAACGTGACTGCCCATGATATGCAGCAGATTGCCGAAGGTATCACCCTCGACGACGGTGACATCAAAGCCGACGACATCCAGTATGCAGACCCTGTTGACAAGAAGCAGGTGGGCATCGAGATCCACTCTGGTAAAAACCGCATTGTACGCCGTATCTTCGAGAGCCTCGGCTATAAAGTAACCAAGCTCGACCGTGTACAGTTTGCCGGACTTACCAAGAAGAACCTGCGTCGTGGTGACTGGCGCTACCTGACAGAGGAAGAGGTAGATCGTCTGCGCATGGGTGCTTACGAATAAACCAACAACGACTCACTGAAAATATAACAAGTGATGAAAAGAACTAAGATAGTAGATGTACTGAAGAGTACAGACTTTGGAAAAGATGTTTGTGTAAAGGGATGGGTGCGTACCCACCGTAGTTCGAAGGCCGTTGAATTCATTGCCCTCAACGACGGAAGCACCATCAACAACGTACAAATCGTTGTTAACCCTTCACAGTTTGATGAAGAAATGCTCAAGCAGATTACCACTGGTGCATGTATCTGTGCCACTGGTATTTTGGTAGAGAGTCAGGGTGCTGGTCAGAGCAGTGAGATTCAGGCCAAGACCTTGGAAATCTATGGTCTCTGCGATAACACTTATCCCATGCAGAAGAAAGGCCAGTCGTTTGAGGTGATGCGCAAGAATGCACACCTCCGTCTGCGTACCAATACTTTCGGTGCTGTGATGCGCATACGCCACAACATGGCTATTGCCATCCACCAATACTTCCATGAGCATGGCTTCTTCTATTTCCACACACCACTGATTACTGCCAGCGACTGCGAAGGTGCCGGACAGATGTTCCAGGTGACCACCAAGAATCTCTACGACCTGAAAAAGGACGAGAACGGTAGCATCATCTATGACGATGACTTCTTTGGCAAGCAAACTTCACTGACCGTCAGCGGACAGTTGGAGGGTGAGCTCGGTGCCACCGCACTGGGTGCCATCTATACTTTCGGCCCAACCTTCCGTGCTGAGAATTCCAATACTCCACGCCACTTGGCTGAGTTTTGGATGATTGAGCCAGAAGTCGCCTTCATCGACCTCAACGATCTGATGGACCTTGAGGAAGACTTCATCAAGTATTGCGTGCGTTGGGCATTGGAAAACTGTAAGGATGACCTTGCTTTCCTCAACAAGATGATCGACAAGACGCTGATTGAGCGCTTGGAGGGCATATTGAAAGATAGCTTCGTGCGTCTGCCCTACACCAAGGGTATTGAGATTCTGGAAGAGGCTGTGAAGAACGGTAAGAAGTTTGAATTCCCCGTATCATGGGGTATGGACCTCGCTTCCGAGCATGAGCGTTTCCTTGTGGAGGAACACTTCAAGAAGCCAGTCATCATGACCGACTACCCACGCGACATCAAGGCTTTCTATATGAAGCAGAACAACGACAGCGAAGAACGCCGTACCGTTCAGGGCACCGATGTGCTGTTCCCACAGATTGGCGAAATCATTGGTGGTTCTGTTCGTGAGGAGAGTTACGACAAACTGATGGCTGAAATCGAGCGTCGCCAGATTCCTATGAAGGATATGTGGTGGTATCTCGACACCCGTCGCTATGGCAGTTGTCCTCACGGCGGTTTCGGTCTCGGTTTCGAACGCCTCATCCTGTTTGTCACCGGCATGCAGAATATCCGCGACGTGATTCCTTTCCCACGTACTCCAAAGACAGCTGATTTCTAAATCACACATAGCATACTGGAAAGACGGCATCCTTCACGGGTTGCCGTCTTTTTCGTTGATAGACAAAAGAAGAATGTTTCGATGCTATCGAATGCACCATATATATAATGTACGTACGCGCACGCACACGCGACGTTATGATTTTGTTAACATCAAACACCCAACTGCATAATATCCTATAGAACATCGACTTACGTGGGTGTTCGATGATGACAGGATAGTTTTCAAACAGTGGCAACACCTTTATCAAACGTTGAAAACACTTTTATCAAACGTTGAAAACACTTTTATCAAACGTTGAAAACACTTTTATCAAACGTTGGATAATACCTTTATCAAACGTTGGATAATACTTTTATCAAACGTTGGATAATACCTTTATCAAACGTTGGATAATACTTTGATCTATTATGCACTCTTATACAATATTACACAACATCGCTATACAACGTTTCCTAATGTATTCGCTGACTCACACTTGGTAGTTTGGGTTGTCGATAGTAAAAACGTTGGTCGGTGGTCGAGTGGTGGTCGAAACGAAGGCAATCGACCACCACTTAAAGTATTGTGTAATAACACCTTACACTATAGTGGTGGTCGAGTGGTCGAAATTTTCTGAAAACTAAAATTTAGGTGTGCACAGTCATGCTGTGCAATATTGTCACAGTTTGCAGGTAACCTGTAATAGGAGGATCAACCTGCTGCATGCACACATTTCATATTGGTAGCCAACTGCTTAACACTACTTGCACCAACCAATACACTTGTCACGCCATGCTGTTGGAGAATCCATGCCAATGCCATTTCTGCCAATGTTTCTCCACGATCAGCAGCCTCTTGATTGAGTTGTTGCAACTGTGCCAGGAGTTCTGGCGTTAATGCCGAATGTTTCAAGAAACGCTCTTGAGCCATGCGACTATCGGCAGGCACTCCGTTGAGATAACGGTCGGTAAGCAATCCTTGCGCCAACGGTGAGAACGATATGAAACCGATACCCTCTGCTGTACAATAGTCGAGCGTGCCATTCTCCTGCGGTGTGCGGTCCAACATGTTGAGTTTGTCTTGGAATATCAACAATGGTGTGTCGTGTGCTTTCAGATAGTCCACCGCTTTCTTCAATGCATCCAGTGGCCAACGGCTGATACCCAAATAGAGTGCTTTGCCTTGGCGCACAATATCCACCATGGCTTGTAGTGTTTCCTCTATCGGGGTGTTGGGATCGAAGCGATGGCTATAAAACAAATCGACATAGTCTATGTGCATGCGCTTGAGGCTCTGGTCGATACTCGCCATAAGATACTTACGCGAGCCCCACTCTCCATAAGGTCCAGGCCACATATCGTAACCAGCTTTGGTCGATATGAACAGTTCATCGCGGTAGCGCTTGAAGTCATCGTCCATGAGTCTGCCCATAGTTTCTTCTGCCGAACCGTATGGCGGTCCATAGTTGTTGGCAAGATCGAAATGGGTGATACCATGGTCGAAAGCGTAGTGAGTGATGGCACGACTGCGCTCATAAGAGTCGTTGCCTCCGAAATTATGCCAGAATCCTAAACTGACTTTTGGAAGCATCACTCCACTGCGTCCACAGCGCTGATAGAGTGCCTCTGCATCGGCGTAACGGCTATTGTCTGCCGTATAGATTTCTTTCAGTTCCATAATGTTTGATGTATTTGTGTCGATAAAGTTACACATATTTTCCGAAGATATGTTGTATATCACAAACTTTTTTACTATTTTTGCAAAGTAAAGACATTATTAACCTATAAAAAATGAAAAAGACTCTTCTATTAGTTGCCATGGCTCTGTTGGGCCTTACCCATGTTTCGGCACAGGATGTCGATGATCTTGGAATTTTCAACCACCTTAGCATTGGTGCGGGAGTGGGTACCACCGGTATCACTATCGACCTTGCTGCGCCCGTCACCCCCTATGTAGCCGTACGCGCTGGTGTTGATATCTTCCCTAACATTAAGGTGAAGACCGATTTGGATATTGATGTAAATGTAGATCAGCAGTACGAACATTATATCAGCGGCTTTACTATCCCTAAAGATGTGAAGGTAGAGGGCAAGACCGACATGATAGGTGGCAATGCCCACGTCCTGTTTGATTTCTTCCCCTTCAAACAGAGCAGTTTCCACTTGACTGCCGGTGCTTATTTCGGTAAAGACAAGGTGGTCAGCCTCTACAACAAAGAAGATGGTGCGCTGAAAGTCATCAATCAGGCCAACCAGATATTGATCAACGAGGGAATAGCAAACCCTAATACCCACGAAAACATGATTGGTTTGGATTTGGGCGATTTCTTCCTGACTCCCGATCAGAATGGTAATGTAGATGCCACGCTGAAGGTGAGCAAGTTTCGCCCCTATGTGGGTTTAGGCTTTGGACGTCCCGTACCGATGAAGCATCGCTTCACTTGCAATTTCGACCTCGGTGTACAGTTTTGGGGCACACCTGAAGTTTATCTGCGCGACAACAAACTGGAGAAGACCACAACCAATAGCGATGCTGGCGAGGTATTGAAGGTTATCAGTAAGATTTCTGTTTATCCTTCGCTCAACGTCCGCTTCGTAGGTCGCATTCTCTAATGAGGCATATCTATTAATAAGGTGTAGGCAGCACATGGGTGCTGCCTACCTTTGTTTCTATTGATGATGTTGCGTTATTGCCGTTGGATATGTGTGATGACGTCAAACCAGCGTGATACCATCATCGGCAACAGTAATCAGCCGGCGGCGATACAAGTCGCCGATGGCTTTCTTATACACCTTCTTGCTCACTTTGAATCGATCTTGGATGAGTTCCGAAGGACTCTTATCGCCCAAATCACAATGTCCGCCATTCTCCTGTAGATAATGGAGAAGCACGTCGGAGAACTCTTCGGTCTGGCGTCGTCCAGTAGGTTGCAACGTCAGATCAATCTTATTGTCTTGGCGCACATGGTCGATATACGCTTTAAGGCGATCGCCCGAATGAAGGGGTTGGAAAATCTGTCCCTCGTAGATAAGACCCTGATACTTGTTATCTACAATGACCTTGAAACCGAGATCTGTCTTTTGCCACACCAGCACTTCCACCTCGTCACCATGTTTATAGATATGATAGGGAGTCTGTTTGATTTCATCATTGGTCGGGAAAAGATACTTGTCAACCTTGGCTGTAGCCATCAGTCGGTAGCTCTCTTCATCGATGGTGATATAGACCAGATAATATTGTCCTTTCTGCATGCGCATCTTCTGCTCGCGGAATGGGCAAAACAAATCTTTCATCAATCCCCAGTTGAGGAAAGCACCATATTCGTTGACCCATGCCACTTCAAGCCATGCGAAATCGCCTACCTTGGCTATCGGTTTTTGGGTTGTAGCTACTGGGCGTTCGTCCTGATCGAGATAGATAAACACTTCGAGTTGGTCTCCTATCTTGGCATCTTTAGGCACATAGCGTGCAGGGAGAAGTATCTCACCTTCATCACCTCCATCAAGATACAGGCCGAAATCAACGGCCTTGACAATCGTCAGCGTATTATAGTCACCGAGTTTTATCTTCATTTATTTCTTCGTTTTGTGGTTGTTCTATTGTTTGTTCTGCTGCGCTGTGTTGATCTGCTACAGCGTCTTCACCTTCCACTGGTTGCTCCGACGGTTCAACAGTTTCGGGCTGTTCCAACTCTCCGTCACGCAGATGTATGGTACGGTCGGTAAGCGTGGCAAGTTGTTCGTCGTGGGTAACAATGACAAAGGTCTGTCCGTACTTGTCGCGCAAATCGAAAAACAGCTGATGCAGTTCTGCCTTGTTTTTCGAATCAAGCGATCCACTGGGTTCATCTGCCAGTATGACCGTAGGATTGTTGATCAATGCACGTGCCACCGCCACACGTTGTTTCTCACCGCCACTAAGTTCGTTAGGCTTGTGGTTGGCTCTGTCTGCCAGTCCCATAAACTGTAGAAGTTCAGAAGCTCGCTGTTTGGCTTCGCTACTTGATGTGCCTGCGATATAGGCTGGTATCATAATATTTTCCAGCGCTGTAAATTCGGGCAGCAGTTGATGAAACTGAAACACGAAACCGATATGACGGTTGCGGAAGTCTGCCAGTTTTTTGTTAGACAAACTCGTCACGTCGATTCCATCTATATGTACCGAACCAGTATTGGGCCGGTCGAGCGTTCCTATAATCTGCAACAAGGTTGTCTTGCCGGCTCCGCTTGGTCCTACAATACTGACCACCTCACCTTTTCCTATGGTGAGGTCTATGCCTTTGAGCACTTGCAGTTTGCCAAAACTCTTGGTGATGTTGTTGATAGCTATCATTTCTTCAGAAATTTCTTTGTTCGTTGTTTGTTGATCCAGCGCAGGACAGCGTCATAGATACTGCTTTCCTCATGGTGCTGGGCCTCAGTAAAGGTCATATTCTCCTCCTTGATGTCACCATACTGATCGGGGAAGATTATCATTAGATTCTTGCCCGAAAAATGTTGCATAAGCTCATTGGGCAGGCGTTCAAGTGCAGATTTATAAGAGATGGTTCCTTTACGGGCAGTAACCACTACAAACATGTGGTCGCTGCGTATGGTCTCTGCCAATCGGGGCAGTTCGTTCCAATGTGCCATGTAGGTATATTCGCTGCGCACACTGGGATGCCAGTTGGTGATGTATTCTCTGATGAGTGCCAACGACTCTTGACGTCCATGAAACTCTATACGGCAATCAAGATTTCCTGCCATTCGGCACAAGCGTTCAAGCCAGCGATGGAATCCGGGTTCAAATTCTGCTCGCGACGGGACGACCACTTCTATGCGACGCAGCGTATTGAGGGGTTCTATGAATCGTGTGAGCACAATCTGCCGGCTCAGTCCATTATACAAGCTCTGTATGAAATCGCCCCAGAATTTGGGATTGTTATCGGTATGAACGTGCATACCCATGATAATTTCTGAGGCTGCAAACTCACGGAAGGCATGTTTGATGCCATTGGCAATATTGGTGGCAAGGCGCACTTGGGTCTGCATCTTCACATCATAACCGCTGGCACGTTGTTCCAGTTTCTCTAACAATTGCAATCCGTGTTCCCTATTGATGGCTGCTTTTTGGTCATCATACACTACATTGAGCGCCACCAATTCACGATTCAACTTCTGGTTGCGCATCATCACCGCAAGTTCGAGAAGTTGCGGTGCAATCTCTGGATACTTCACACAAAGGAAGATGCGCTCATCATCGCGCTGCTGATTGGTCACAGGCAGATGTGACTTATCGCACAACACGATTTGTCGGGCTGCCTGTTCGGTGGTCATCGTACTGATCAGACAAGTGACGAGTATCATGATAACTACGCCGTTGAGTATCTCGTTGTTGACCAAATACACACCAGGACTTATCTCCAAACGCATGCCAACCAATACCATGGCGATGGCACCAGCCGCATGGGCGCTGGTCAGACCAAACATCATACGGCCTGCAACCTGTGGCAAGCGGAACAGCAGACTCGACAGATAGGCTGCCACTGCCTTACCGAAGGTTCCGAAGAATGCTATCATCGTCACGATAAACAGCATGTGTGGTCCTTCAAACAGACTGCTCACATCGATAAGCATACCCACTCCAATCAGGAAATAGGGAATAAACAATGCATTACCGATAAACTCTATGCGGTTCATCAGAGGCGATACGTGGGGAATATATCGGTTAAGTATCAGTCCTGAGAAAAATGCGCCAACAATACCTTCCACTCCTACGGCTTCTGAAGCCGCAGCACTTAGAAACAATATAGCCAATACAAAGATGAACTGCATGACGGCATCACTATAGCGACGCAGGAAGAAGCGGGTCAGTTTTGGAATAAGCCATACGCTGACACCACAATAGCACACAAACTTAGTAAGAAACAACAGCCAGAACCCTACCCCCACATCTTCTCCATAGGAAGCTGCCAAGGCTGCCAACATAAGGAGTGCCAGAAAGAGTGAGATCATCGATGAACCGACAGACAGCATGACACTCGACTCACGTTGCAGTCCGTAGCGTCCGATTATAGGATAGGCTATTAGTGTGTTCGATGCCATGATACATCCCAGCAGGAAAGAGGCTTGCGAGGAGTACCCTAAAATATGCTCTGCCATAATCCACGTAAGTGATAGAGGGACGAAACAGGTCAGCAGTCCGAATATCAAGAATCGGTTGCTATTGCGTTTCACACTCTCCATGTCCATCTCAAGGCCTGCGAGAAACATAATATAGAGCAATCCGACCTTGCCAAACAGTTCAAACGAATCGTCGCGTTGTAGGATATTGAATCCGTATTTACCCACAATCATTCCCGCCAACACCATACCGATGATGTGTGGAATGCGCAGTTTGCTCATAATGATAGGGGCAAACAGAATGATGAGCAGCACCACGCAGAATATCAGCGTGGGATCAGTAATGGGGAAATATGATAACAGCATCTGCATATTTGTCTTTACAAGGGTTCAAAGGTACGAATAAGCGAGCGAAAAACCAAATATATTTGAGCTTTTCCGAGCGGGAGTACCTAAAATCCATAGGATTAAAGGTACGAATAAGCGAGCGAAAAACCAAATATATTTGAGCTTTTCCGAGCGGGAGTACCTAAAATCCGCAGGATTAAAGGTACGAATAAGCGAGCGAAAAACCGTTTCCAATTCAAATAGATTCAAGCTTTTACATGACAAAAAGTACAAGAATGTAACCACAAACAGGATTTTAACCAACAAAAACAAAAGAAAAAAACACTTTTTCTTTGCATTCTGCTCACATAATCGTAACTTTGCACCCGGATATTCAACATAACCAAAGAAAAAGATAAATTATGAAAGTAGCAATCGTTGGCGCCAGTGGCGCCGTAGGACAGGAATTTCTTCGAATACTCGACCAGCGCAACTTCCCTATGGACGAGTTGGTGTTGTTCGGCTCAAAGCGCAGTGCAGGTACCACTTACACATTTCGTGGAAAAGAACTGACCGTCAAATTGCTTCAGCATAACGACGATTTCAAAGACATCGACATCGCCTTTACATCGGCAGGCGGCGGCACCTCTGAGGAGTTTGCCGAAACCATCACCAAGTATGGTGCCGTGATGATCGACAACTCGAGTGCATTCCGTATGTGCGACGATGTACCCTTGGTAGTTCCCGAAGTGAATGCCGAGGATGCCCTCAACCGTCCACGTGGCATTATTGCCAACCCCAACTGCACCACTATCATGATGGTTGTTGTGCTCAAGCCCATCGACGATCTGAGCCATATCAAGAAGATTCACATCGCTTCCTACCAGAGTGCATCGGGTGCTGGAGCTGCTGCTATGGCAGAACTGCAACAGCAGTACAAAGACCTCATCGAGACAGGAAAGACCGATCACATCAGTAAGTTCCCCCACCAGTTGGCATACAACGTCATTCCACAGATTGACAAGATGACACCCAACGACTATACCAAGGAGGAAATGAAGATGTTCAACGAAACTCGTAAAATCATGCACTCGGATGTACGCACAAGTGCCACCTGTGTACGTGTATCATCTCTTCGTTCTCACTCTGAGAGCGTATGGTTTGAAACCGAGAGTCCGCTTACCGTCGAACAGATTCGCACAGCACTTGAAGCTGCTCCCGGCGTAACCGTTAAGGACGATGCCCAAAACTACGTATATCCCATGCCTTTGGAGAGTGCAGGCAAAGACGATATCTATGTAGGACGCATCCGCAAGGATCTTGCCGATGATAATGGCAACACCTTGTGGCTCACCGGCGACCAGATTCGCAAAGGTGCCGCCCTCAATGCAGTACAGATTGCCGAATACCTTATCAAGGTGGGCAACATAAAATAACCCGAAGGCATCCCGAAACCATCCCGACCACTCCGTCACTCAATAATGATGTGACATTGTGGTCGGTTTTTCATTGATGGCGGGTCATTTTATAGATTTTCATCTCGTATCGATTATACGCTAAATAAAGAACGAAGATGCACATAAAAGAAAAGCACTTGCAACTTCTTCCAACTCTGCAGAATGCTTTATTGGCAGTGGCAGTGTTCTGTTATTGGATGTGGATAGCTCCTCATCTCTTATTTTTCCGCGAAAGCATGCAGCTTTTTCTTTGGACAGAAGACTATCTGAGCGAACGCCTTGCCGTGCCGGGTGGATTTGCACAGTATCTTGGTGAGTGCATCGTGCAGTTGTTTCTCAATCCTGCCATCGGCGCTGGTTGCTACGCCTTGATGGCTGTCATGACCAAGATCATTTCTGCCCGTCTTCTGAGTTCGGTTATAACCGACAAAGTACGCTGGTCTTGGCTTACGCTCCTGCCTCCGCTTGTCTTGTGGTATATTACTACGGTGCCCACCATACCGATGACAGTTCCCGTAGCATTGTTGCTGACCATAACCCTAATGGCAATACTACCCGACAACCCTCGCAGTAGTATGTGGCTGACTATTGTCCTCGTCCCTGCGGGCTACTGGCTGTTAGGACCAGCCATCGTTCTATTACCTCTCTACCATCTACGCTTCCTGCATAGAGCACAGCGATTTCACATCGTTACGGTAGTGCTTGGCACTTTGCTGTTGTTGGCAGGTTCCGTAGTGGCGCAGCAGTCGCGTCGTGGCTTATCCGCTCCGCATGCTCGTCCAAGGCATCGACTACCATTGGGCTCCTGAGTTGATGGGCGATGAGGAGGAAATGATTTACGACATGCTGTCCAGACGTCACCGCTGGGCAACGATAGCCAACCGCTATAATACCCACCCATCCGACAATCCTGCCATTCTGGCTGTGGCGAAATATGCCCTTTATCATGAAGGGATGATTGAACGGCAAGAACTTCTTCAGGGCCTTGCTCCCTCTTTCCGATCCCAGAACTCCATCCCGGCCATGCAAATGATTAGCGAGGTATATCTTCGTGTGGGATTCATCACCATGTCACAACGCAATGCCTTTGAAGCCATGGAGGGCATTCCCAACTGCAACAAGAGTGCCCGTTCACTGTATCGACTGGTAGAGACTAACCTGATTACTGGGCAATATGAAGTGGCGCTAAAATACATCACTATACTTGAACATACACTCATGTATCGTTCCTGGGCAAATAAGATGCGCCGTCTGGTGGAACATCCACAACGCATCCGGAATCATGTGTTCTATCATGAACTGCAACTGGTCTATAATGCCACTCCAGATGCATTTTTCTAACTTCCAAGCATACCGCAAATGAACAAATATCTTCTATCAGCCTTCCTATTGCTCGTCTTAGCGTGCTCCTCCACACCTCACGATGTGCAGGAGAGCAATCGTCTGCCTAAGATCTATCCCGACTATATTGACGTCACCATCCCTGTCGGTATCGCTCCCCTCAACTTTGCCATAGCCGATCCGCAGGTAACCACAGTTGACGTAGTGGTAAGAGGTGCCCATGGTGGCAAACTGCATGCCAATGGCAAGGATGCCGACTTCAACATCAAAGAATGGCATCAGTTGCTCACACAGAATAAGGGTGCAGACCTCTACGTGGAAGTATGTGCCGAACGTGACGGTAGGTGGACCCGTTATCGTGATTTCCGTATCCACGTCAGCAACCAGCCGCTCGATGAATGGGGACTAACCTACCGCCTCATCCCACCTAGCTATGCCATGTACAGCAAGATGGGAATCTACCAGCGCGACCTTTCCAATTTTGAAGAGACGCCTCTTATCGTCAACACAGCCATCCCCAACCAATGCGTCAACTGTCATACACCCAACCAAACCAATCCAGACCAATATGTCTTTCATGTACGTGGAGAACATGGAGCTACAGTCATTAGGAGAAATGGGAAGATTGAACTTTTGAAGGCAAAAAACGAACTGTTGGGTGGTTCGATGGTCTATCCCTATTGGCATCCGAAAGGGCGTTTCTGTGCCTTCTCCACCAACAAGACCTTACAGATGTTTCATGCTGCAGCTAAAAGCAAGCGCATCGAGGTCTATGATTCCGAATCGGACATCTTTGTCTATGACACTCAGAGACATTCTATCCTTCGCGACACACTGCTAATGAGAAAGGAATGGGCAGAGAACACGCCTGTGTTTTCTCCTGATGGCAAATGGTTATATTTTATCACAGCGCGTCGACAAAACTATCCTGCCGACTACAATAAAGAACGTTACAGCCTCTGTCGCGTGGCTTTCGACAGTATGTCGGGACGTTTCGGAACGCAAGTAGATACACTCATCAACGCTAGGACAATGGGCAAAAGTGTCACATGGCCTCGTCCTTCCTATGACGGCCGCTATCTCCTATATACTCAGATTGACTATGGCTACTTCTCCGTATGGCATCCCGAAAGCGACCTCTGGATACTTAATCTGAAGACCATGCAGACCTATCCGCTCACAGCAGCTAACAGCAAGCGCACCGAGAGTCTTCATGCCTGGACAAAGAACAGCAAATGGTTTCTCTTCACCTCACGGCGCGACGACGGACTCTATACGCGTATCTACCTATCCTCCATCGACCGCCAAGGAAGAGCCACCAAACCTTTCATGCTTCCCCAACGTCATCCAAAAGAATATTATCGACTGTTGCTTTATTCCTATAACACGCCCGATTTCACCCTCCGTCCTGTAGATTCCGATGCTTTCAAGCTACAACACGATATCGAGAGTGAACACCGGATTTCAACACAAATCAATCAGTAGATTACCACATCGTATTATAGCAGAGGCTTCGACAGATAGCGTTGAAACATCATTCTATAGGCTGCTGCCTTCTTCTCAAAAGCCAAAGGATAGGCACGCGAAGAAGATGGCAGCCTATATAGTTCCACCTGCAGAGGGAGCATGATATGGCTATTGACCTTCGGCACATGGGCTATACCCATACGCTGGCATATGGTCTCAGCAGCTTTCTCGCCCGTCACCACAATAGCTTTCAGCATCGGCATCTGTGCCACAAGTGCCGCAACGTCAGTCTGCTCCACCACTTCAAGATACTTATCGCTGGCATTATCCTTCAACCGTCTCACGGCTGTTGCCGTATCAAAGAAACCGATGCCATACTTCTCGCAATGGCTGACAATATCATCCAATCGGAATGTCTTGCGCTTTTGATCCACAAAATGCTGTTTGTCACCATAGAACACCTCCCCCTCTATGCGCCAATGGTCGTTGATGAAGTTGGGATAATAGAAGTCCATACACCACCTTTTACGTTGGGGAGGAAAGCTGCCCAAGAATAATATTTCTCCCTGTTTCGGCAGAAAAGGTTTCAACGGATGCCACTCCACATTGTCATCCGTACTATCCATCCGCGCCAGATGTGCGCTATCAAGCCAAGAGTCTTCCTTTGCCATTCGTCTTTATTTTTATGCAAAGGTAGTACAAACCGAGCGAAATACAAAAGGAAACCGAGTTTTCCTTTTATTTCCAAGTTGTGGTCTATCTTGAACAAGTTAAGTAATAGTCACTTGTTAAACTTACTGGTTTTGAGTATGTAATCCCCACCCATCAAGGCAGGGCTGCAGAAAACGTACTTTTCTCATACCTTGTGCATGAGGGGGATGTGATACCTGGCAACTCTCACTTCGACACCACCAAGGACATATTGAAGGCCGTAGAGCAACGGCGCTCGACTGTACCGTGGACGATGCGAAGGACACGCAACTCGAAGTTCCCTTCAAGGGCAATGTCGATCCTAAGAAACTTGAGGCAGCACTTGAGCAATACGGCGATAAAGTTCCATTTATCATTGTGACCATCACCAACAATACCGCAGGCGGTCAACCCGTATCCATGGAAAACCTAAGAGCAGTTCGTGCCATTGCCGACAAATACGGCAAACCGGTGCTATTCGACTCTGCTCGTTTTGCCGAAAACGCATACTTTATCAAAACGCGCGAAGAGGATTATCAGGACAAGACCATCAAGAAAATTACAAAAGAAATGTTTGCACTTGCTGATGGAATGACCATGAGTGCCAAGAAGGATGGTATCGTCAATATGGGTGGATTCATCGCCACAAGACGCCAAGACTGGTATGAAGGAGCCAAAGGCTTCTGTGTACAGTTTGAAGGTTATCTGACCTATGGTGGCATGAATGGTCGCGATATGAATGCTCTGGCAGTTGGTCTTGACGAGAACACAGAGTTTGACAATCTGCAAACTCGTATTCATCAGGTAGAATATCTGGCATCTTTGCTCGATGAGTATGGCATTCCTTATCAGCGTCCTGCCGGTGGACACGCTATTTTCGTTGATGCACCAAAGGTGCTCACCCACGTGCCGAAGGAAGAATTTCCGGCTCAGACACTCACGGTAGAACTCTATCTTGAAGCAGGTATTCGTGGGTGCGAGATTGGTTATCTGTTGGCAGACCGTGATCCTGTGACACGCGAAAATCGCTTCAACGGTCTTGACCTTCTGCGTCTTGCCATACCGCGCCGTGTATATACCGACAACCACATGGCTGTCATCGCAGCAGCTCTGAAGAATGTGTATGACCGCCGCCAGCAGATTACCCACGGTGTGCGTATTAAATGGGAAGCACCTCTGATGCGCCATTTCACCGTGCAGCTTGAGAGAATCACAGACTGACCACTTAGCGTTCTCCTTGAGGCACAACTTAACCGAGGCGAACTACGTTGACTTTCCACCACGTTCGGAAAGTTCAATCCTGCTCATTTGGCTTAACGAAAACAGAAGGCTGCCATTTCCCCATCAGGTTTGGCAGTTTCTCGTTGCGCCTTCGATAGTTTCTCGTCATTTTCTCGATCTTCTTTCGTCCTTCTCTCGTTCTTCTCTCGTTCGAAATTCGTCCGATCCTCGTTCGGTCCTCGTTCGGTCTTCGATAGACTAACGAATAAGCAACGAGAGACGAACGAGAGACGAACGAGGACCTAACGAGAACCCAACGAGAACCGAACGAAAAACTATCGAGAACTGGTCGGGTGTAAATCGAAGAACCATGGTCCTTCTGTTGTAACCAGTTTGAGGTGTTTAGAGTTGCATTTGTAAATATAATTGAGAATTTTTAATTGATAAGACTTGTGGTTTATTGCAAAGGCCTCATCCTTGTTTTGGAAATCAACCTTGGGTTCGCGTGCAAAGATACAATATCACACCCCCCGT